>NZ_JBSIBZ010000018.1:0-123079 GCF_058245575.1 Streptomyces sp. UF-297
CCCCCCCCCCCCCCCCCCCCTCGCGCGAGGTTGACCGTCTACTGCGGCTGCGTCGCGATCTGGATCAGGTTGCCGCAGGTGTCGTCGAGGACGGCGGTGGTGACGGGGCCCATCTCCACGGGCTCCTGGGTGAAGCGGACACCGAGGCCGCGCAGGCGCTCGTACTCCGCCTCCACGTCATCGACGGCGAATTGGGCGAGCGGGATGCCGTCCTCGACGAGCGCGTCGCGGTAGGTCTTGGCGGCCGGGTGGGCGGCGGGTTCCAGCAGGAGTTCGGTGCCGTCGGGCGCCTCGGGGGAGACGACGGTCAGCCACCGGTCCGTCTCGCCCACCGGGACGTCGTGCTTCTTCACGAAGCCGAGAATCTCGGTGTAGAAGTGCTCGGCCGTGGCCTGGTCGTCGACGAAGACGCTGGTCAGATGGATCTTCATGGGGTGCTCTTCTCCTGTCCGGATCTGTCGGGAACTGGCCATCGCTCGGCTATCTGCCGCAGCGGGGCAGTGTTCAGGTCGTGGAACTTGTGGCGGCCCTCCCGCCTGGTTTCGACGAGCCCGGCGGCCTCCAGCACGGCGAGGTGCTGGGAGACCCCCTGGCGCGAGATGCCGAGCTGATGCTTCATGCTCAGCCGCGAACAGATCTCGAACAGTGTCTGCCCGGACTTCTCGGTGAGCTCGTCGAGGATGGTCCGGCGGGTGGGGTCGGCCAAGGCTTTGAAAAGGTCATCGGCCACGGCCACAGAATAGGCAAGTGTTTACTTGCCTATCAAGTCGAAGCGCTCGACGGCGTCGGGGGAGGCGGTGACGAGCTGGACGGGGGCGCGCCTTCGGCCGAGGGCTGCCGGGCGGACGTCTATGCCCTACGGCGCCAGTACCCAGCCCTGATGCTCTGCGGGGAATTCCTCGCCCTGCGGTGGGGGCGCCCGACTCTCCGCGCCGCCTCACGTCCCACCTTCGCCCATGGTGGCTTTCGCGGCCAGTTGTCTCCCCGCTGACCGGCGGTGAGTGGGGAATCGGGGCCGTCGAGAGGAGGGCTTTCCCGCCTGTATGCGAGCCCCGTCGGCTATTGCTTGACGGAGGCGGGGCGCCGTCGTCGTCCCGTGGCGTGGCGGGGCGCGAGGTACCAGATGGCCAGCGCGCCGAGAGCGAAGCCGATCCCGATGGCCGCCCACACAGCTGGGTTCTCCTCCCCCCCCGCATGCGTTGGTCGCTCGGTATGCCGATGGAGCCGAAAGAGGCGGCCGTTGCGGTCAGGGGTCAGGGATCAGGCAGGCCAGAGTGGGGAACGCCGCGCAGCCGGGAATTGCCACGCCGATGCAGCGAACCCACTGCCGCCGTTGCAGCGCGGCCGAGGCCAGAGCCCAGCAGAGAATGCCGTTGCCGCAGAACGCGCCGAAGGCGACGCCGGCGCCCGGTCCGAGAGCGGCCGCCCAACGTCACAGGGGATCCCCCCCCACGAAGACCGAGGCGGCTCCACCGAGGGCGACGATCCAGGCCAGCTTCGTGGCGTGACATGCGGACATTTTGGTTATGAAGGGCATCGTGGCAAGGGTGTGGCACGGGGGTGGATGTCTCCCCAGCCCCTGGAGTGGGGGCGCGTCCGCGGGCCGAGCGTGGTGCGCTGCCGGGGGCGCGTCAGCGGGAGGGTCCGATTCCCCAGGCGGCGGCTCGGGCGGCGGCGGCCGCGCGGTTGGGGAGGTCGAGCTTGGCGAGGATGTGCTCGATGTGCGTGCCTACGGTGCGCGGTGTGATGTAGAGCCGCGCGGCGATCTCCCGGTTGGTGCTGCCCGTGGTCAGTTCGGCCAGCACCTGGAGCTCCCGTGGTGAGAGTCCGCCGGGCCGCCGCGCGTCCGGATGCCGCGAGTCCAGGTGCCGAGTGTCCGGGTACAGCGAGTCCAGGTGCCGCGCGTCCGAGACGGGTTCGGCCGCGGCGGTCTTCTCGGGCGGTGGGCCTGCCCGGTGGTCGACGGCCGCGGCGAGGGACTCCGTGAGCAGGGTGACCACGGCGCGCGCCGGATCGGGCGCGCGCCGCGGCCGGCGGGTACTGACGTTCAGCATGCCGACGTACCGGCCGTCGGCGGCGAACAGGCACTGGGCCACGCCGCCCTCGATGCCGAGGGGTGACAGTACGTCCTGGAAGCCCGGGGACTCTGCCAGGAGCTGCCGGGGGGCGTCCGTGAGCCAGAGACCGCCCCGGGCCGGGCTGTGGAGCACGGGGAACACCGGGTCGTCGTGGAGGCGGGTCTCGATATAGGCCGTGGCGTCGTCCGGGTAGCTCCCGGCCAGGGTGGTGTGGCGTCGGCGTACCGGATCCCACCGGGTCAGCGAGGCGTGGTCGTACTCCATCACCTCCGACAGCGCCGTCAGGACCGGGCCAAGGCCGGTCGCGCCGCTCGTGGCGTTCCTGGCGGCCTCACGGACGTGGACGGCCGCGTCCAGGATGTCCGCCGTACTCCGCTCCGCTGCCATCCTCCAAGGATGATCATGCGGCCGGAGTACGTCAATCGCGCAGGGCGTCGTGCACGACCTGCCCGTCCACGACGGTGAGGACGACGGGCATCGTGGGGATGTCGTGGGGATCGGCGGTGAGCAGGTCCCCGTCGAGCACGCAGAGATCGGCGACCTTGCCTGGCTCCAGGGAGCCCTTCCAGTCGTCGGCGAAGTCCTGCCAGGCTGCGTCGATCGTGTACGTACGGATCGCCTCGGCCAGGCAGATGCGCTGCTCGGGGCCGCTGATGCGGCCGGCGGCCTTCGACTCGCGCAGCACCATGGTGGCGACGCCCTGGCGCCAGTCCGGGTGCGTGACGGGGGCGTCGGACCCGCTGGCGACCCGTACGCCGGCGTCGATGGCATCGCGGTAGGGCCATGCGTACGCGGCCCGCTCGGCGCCGACGAAGTCCTCCTCCATGTCGGCGACGGTCCACTTGATGGTGGGGTTCATGTTGGCGCCGAAGCCGTGCGCGGCCAGTACCTTCATGCTGTGCGCGGTGAGGAAGTCGCCGTGGATGATGTAGTGGCGGGCGTCGGGCCGCGGGTGCTTGGCCATGGCCGCGGCGAAGGCGTCCGCGACGGTGTCGCAGGCCCGGTCGCCGGTGACATGGACGCCCAGTTGGTGCCCGGCCGCGTGGGCATGCCGGACGATGGCGTCGATCTCGGCGATCCGCTCGGCGTCGGTCTCGCCGCCGACGCACAGCGAGCCGCAGCCGCCGCCGACGTACGGCTCGTGCATCCAGGACGTCTTGTTGGGGACGATGCCGTCGGCGAAGATCTTGACCCCGTGGATCGCGAGGCGCCGCGGATCGGCGTCGCCCAATTCGCCGAGGGCGGCGAGGGTACGGGCGAACTCCTCGGCGGTGCTCGCCATTCCGGTGGGCAGGACCAGGACGCCCAGGCGGGCGGTCAGTTCGCCGTCGGCCAGCAGCTGGCGGTAGACGTCGAGGGTCTCGGCGCCGAGCGCGCCGCGCATGATGCCGTCGCCGCCGGGGCCGAGTCCGGGCTCGGTGTAGCTGGTGATGCCGAGGCGGGCGAGGGTGGCGAGGGCCGACCTGATCGCGTCGGTCCGCTCCTGCCGGCTGAGCGGCGGCAGCGCGTTCTGGATGAGGGCCTGAGCCCCCTCGTGGAGCAGCCCGGTCGGCTCCCCGGCGTCGTCGGCGACGATGGCCCCGCCGGGCGGCGCGAGAGTGTGCCGGTCGATCCCGATGAGCTCCAGCGCCTTGGAGTTGACCCAGGTGGCGTGCCCGGAGAAGGAGTACAGGACGACCGGGTGGTCCGGGCTCACGGCGTCGAGATCGTGCCGCGAGGGCACCCGCGACGGGTCGGATACGCACTCGTCGAGGTACCCGGTGTCCCAGCCGTGCCCCGTGATCCACTGCCCGTCCGGAGTACGCCCGACGGCCTCTCGTACCGCCTCGGCCACGTCCGCGAGGGAAGCCACGGCGGGATGGCTGAGGTCGAGGGAGAGCGGCGGCGTCGACATGCCGAAGGCGCATCCGTGCAGATGGGAATCGTTGATTCCGGGAAGCAGGGTCGCTCCCCGCAGGTCGACGACGCGGGTGTCGGGCCCGACGAACGGCGCGACGTCCTCCCGCCCGCCGACGGCAGTGATGACCCCGCCGGTCACCGCCAGGGCCGAGGCGACGGAGAACTCCGCATCGACCGTGACCACCTGGCCACCGACAAACACCAGATCCGCATACGTATCCACAGCAGGGTCCTTTCAAAAGCCGGGCGCGCCACGGCCGCCCGCAAACGATCTCCCGAGGACTATGGCCGCGCCCCCGCTCTCCGCACATCGGTCATCTCACCGATGCGCGCTTTCGCGGTGGCGGGCTGACGCCGCGTGGTCGGGATGGTGGCGGGCTGCCGGCTGCCGGCTGCCGGCTGCCGGCTGCGGGCTGCGGGCTGCGGGCCTGCGGGTCTCGGGTCGCGCATCCCCGGTCATCGCCCCGGCAGCGAGGGGCGACAACTGAGGCCACCCGGTCGCCGGTGCCGATGAGAGGCCGAAGCCGTACCGGTCTTCTGCTGTGCCCGTTCTGTGACGTGATCGGCACCGGCCCACGACCCGCACACCGTTAGCGTCGGACCCATGATCGTATGGCTCAACGGTACCCACGGCGCGGGCAAGACGACGACCAGTGCACTCGTGCAGCAACTCCTCCCGGAGTCACGGGTGTTCGACGCCGAGAAGGTCGGCGAGACGCTCATGGACATCACGCCCGGGCTGCCGGAGACGGACAACTTCCAGCACTGGCCGCCGTGGCGGCCGCTCGTCGTCGAGACCGCCCGCCGCGTACTCGACTACACCGGCGGCACTTTGGTGATGCCCATGACCGTCCTGGTCGAGCAGTACTGGCGCGAGATCAGTGCGGGCCTCGCCCAACACGCCATTCCTGTACGGCACTTCGTCCTCCACGCCGACCAGGACACCCTCCGCAGGCGCATCGAGGGAGACACCGTTCTCGGCCCCTCCCCGTTCCGTTTCAAATACCTCGAGCCCTACGCCGAGGCCGCCCGCACGTGGCTGCACAGCGAGGCCGAGGTCGTCGACACCACGCACCTCACCCCCGCCCAGGCCGCCCTGCAGATCGCAGAGGCCGTCAAGGGCTGAGATTCGATCCGCCCGCCACGCGCTTCCCGGCTCAGCGCAAGGTGCGGACGAATACGTCGCCGATCAGGTTTGTGTCGTCGGGGACCAGGCCGGGGTGGTAGGAGTCGAAGACGGCCGTTGACTCGTCTGCGCTCAGTGCCGCTCTGCCTACGGTGACGGGCTTGCCGTCCTGGCCCGGTGCGAGCAACTCCTCGTGGCCGGTGCGCAGATCGCGCAGGATCAGGCCCAGTGACCTGCGGTCCGCGTCGGCCGTGTTGAGCAGCAGCTTCGAGCCGTCCACCGACAGGTCCGACACCAGGGTGAGGTCGGTGGGGGAGTGGCCGTCGTAGCGCTGGAGGGTGCCGGTGCGCAGGTCGCGGACGAAGGCGTTCCAGGACGTGCTGGTGTTGCCGTTGGGGTCGCCGCCGGGGACCAGGTTGGTGGCCACCGAGTTGAAGCCGACCTTGGAGCCGTCGGCGCTCAGCACTGGAGAGAGCGCCGACCTGTCGGCCGGTGCACCGTCATGGGTGGTATCGGCCTGCACGGCCTGTCCGGTCACCCGGTCGTACACCAGGATGTCGCCCCGATCGTCGTCGCCCGGCCCCGAAGAGCCCTGCAGATAGGCGACCTTGCGGCCGTCGGAACTCATCGAGACCTGCTCGCACTGGTAGAGGTCCTTCGCGCCGTCGGAGGGCCGGCCGACGCGCTGCACCTGCTGTGTCCAGCGGTCCAGGAGCATGAGCCGGCAGGCGTACAAGCCGGGCTCGTTGGCGCTGGACCGGGCAGCGAAGGCGACGTACCTGCCGTTCGCGCTGATCGGGGCGGTCCCGAACGATACGCGGTAGTCCGCGTCCAGTGCGGGCGCCAGGCGTTCGGTGCGCCCGGTGCTCAGGTCCATCACGTGTACGGAGTACTTATGGGACGTGGCCGACCATGAGTTGAAGGTCAAGTGGCGACCCGACTGGGACAGCTGAGGTTCCGACGTCGACTCGCCCGGCACCACCACCCGCTGCAGCGGCGCGCCGGGAGCCGTTCGATAGAAGACGCTGGTGCCGGTTTCCGTGCCGGGCACCAGGTTGGTCGCCGCAGACATGAAGGCCACGACGCGTCCGTCCCCGCTGACCACCGGATCCCCCGAGTGGTTGTTCCCGCCGGTGCCGTCGGGAGCCACGCTGATGCGTTCGGTGCGGGGGACGTGGTCGCCGCTCGCCGCCCCGGCAGGTCCGGCGAGACAGGCGAGGGCGGCCGCCAGGACGGCGGTCATGGAGATGCGTAAGGAAGGTCTCATCGGGTGGGTCTCCCCTTCGGCCGGGGACGGCCGCAGTCGCCCCTGCGCCCCGTGCCCTCGGCTCTGCGCAGAGGACTCACGAGGACTCACGAGGACTCACGCGATGAAAGCGCGCCGCCTGCCACGGGTCAATGCATCCGTACACCAGCGGTCCGAATTCTGGCCGGGTGGCTCGGCCGGGCGCTCAGGGGCTTGCCAACGGCCGTGGCGAGCGCCTGAGCGATCGGTGACAGGACGGCCTGGTGCCGTAGCCGCTGATGGGCCCGGTCGTTGGGGCCGGGCCCATCGTGCGGTCAGCCCTGCGGCGGGGAGAAGAGGCCGAAGCGGTTGCCGCACGGGTCCGTCAGGCGGGCGAAGTTCAGGCCGTGGGTGGTGACGGCGGGGGCGTGGCCGACGGTCGCGCCGAGGGAGACGGCCTTGTCGGTGGTGGTGGGCACGTCGGTGGTCAGGAAGACGGGCATGGTGTGGTCCATCTCGCCGGCGTGCTGGCCGAGTTCGCGCAGACTGCCGCTCGGCTCGGGGGTGCCGGTGAAGATTCCGTCGTAGGTCTCGCCGGGGACGCTGGGGTCCGGCTCGTAGCGCCAGCCGAGGCCCTGGGCGTAGAAGGCGCGGGTTGCCTCGAGGTCGCGGGTGCCGATCTCGAACCAGCCCAGGGAGCCGGGCCGCGGCACGAACGAACGAGGATCCAGGAGATTGCTGCTGAGGACCAGCAGGCCGTACTCGCCGCAAGCGGTGAATGCGGCGCTGGCTCCTACCTGGACAACGCGGAGCGACTGCCCGACGCTCGTCGCTTCGGCGCGCTCTTCACCCTCGTGAAGAAGGTGCCCGGACGCGGCTTCGATGCCTGTGCCCTCTTCGATAACAACTCGACGTCGAAGAAGTGGATGAAACTGCAACTGTGCCCGAACAAGATTGGCGCCCCTTGCGACGTCGACCAGGGGTACTTCTTCGAGTACGCAGGGCCCGTGCGCGCTCAGGGTATGTGCGCGGAGGTCACCGCGATCATGCGGAACACCCAGGGGTCAGCGGCGATCATCGATCGCCGGTTCGCGATCATGTGTGACTGACATGCGACCAACCGTGGTACGCGGCGCAGCCGCATTGTTGGCGCCCCTCACCCTCATTGTGGTGGCGGGTTGCGCCGACCAGGACAGTGAACACAGGGCGCAGCGAACCCCGGTCGCGACGCCGACGGTTATCGACGGTTCCGCGTCGGCTTCTGCTGCTCCGTCCAGATACCCCGTCCCGTCCGGATCGCCTTCCGCCGGCGGTAGCAGTGCAGGGGGCAATGCGGGCACCGGAGCGAGCAGCCGCGACGCGGGGGAGCCGGACACCAGGCCACCGGTCAAACCCACCGGCACGGCCGAGGGTAGTGAGGCATTCGGCGCAGTGTCGGTGGAAAAAGGCGACGTGGCCGTCTTCGCCCCACGCCCCCGCAAGGGCGGATTCACTGTGCCGGTAAAAATCACCAACTCGGGCAGTGAACGCGCCCGGTACCGAGTGATCGTCCGCGTCACCGGGCCGGGTGGGTTCGATGCGAAGGCAGAAGTGAACACCGGTCTCTTCGGCCTCTACGCTCACACCTCCTTGCCCGCCGAACTGGTCATCGTCGACAAGGGCAAGCCGGTACCAGCGAAGCCGGTGGTGACCGTACAGACGCTTGAGCGCACCCCGATGTGAACCACCAGTCGCTTCTCCCCTGCCTCGGCCTTTTCGTGGCAGGGGAGAGCCAAGCTGGGCATGGCGCCCGGATACGTTACTCAGTGAGAAGTCGCGTCGTGCACTGCGGCAGATCGCAGTCTGCTCTTCCCCGCGACTGATGCGAAAGGTGTGGCTCCGGCCACCGGCATGGCCGTCCCAGGTGCTGGTGCAGCAGACTCCTCACCGAGGGGGCGGTGGGGGCGGTGACGTCCGGCGGATGCCCCATGAACTCAACAGTAGGGACGAGAAGCCAAGTTGACGAAGAGTACCCGCTCTTACTGAGCCTGGACTCGTGAAGTCATCGGGGTGAGTGAGAGGCCGACTTCCGGCGAGGCGGCCGCCAATGAGGGCACTGCGGTATCGGAGCGCGCTTCCTGCGCCGGACGGTCTGGACGAGGTGTTCAGGGGTAGCGAAAGCGATGTTGCTGAGCCAGCCGCGGCGTAGCAGCGACCAGATGCCCTCATCGGACTGGGATCCGGTGAGTCTGTTTGATGGACAGTCAGCCAACCTCGGACGGTGATCCGGGTTCGCGGCCGGGCGTCCGGGTGCACGTTCGTGCTGATGTCTCGGTGGACGGGCTTGGGGCCCACCGGGAATGGTGCTCCTGGAGAGCGCCAGCCGGGTACTGCGACGTGGACTGGGCCGTGTGCCGGACCGGTTGTGCCGCGGGCTCAGGGGTGGGCGGCACGTGACGTCTCGTCGACGTTGAGGGTGAAGACGTCGGGGCGAGCGTAGTGGCCGGTTGCGTCGAAGTCGAAGCGTGCGCGGGTCAGTTCGGCCGGATCGAGTTCGGCGGTGAGGATGCCCTCGTTGTCGCGCAGCGGGCCGGCGAGCACTTCCCCGAGCGGGGAGACGATCGTGCTCCCTCCCCCGATGAGGACCGTGTCCGGGGTGTCGCCTTGGACCGGGTGAACATCGGCGGGCAGGTCGGAGCGGAGCAGGTACTGATTGGCGCTGAGCACGAAGCAGCGGCCTTCGAGGGCGATGTGCCGCATCGTGGCCTGCCAGCTGTCGCGGTCGTCCACGGTGGGCGCGCACCAGATGTCGACGCCCTTGCCGTACATCGCTGTGCGAAATAGCGGCATGTAGTTCTCCCAGCAGATCGCGGCGCCGATGGCCACCGACCCCATCTGCACGACCGGCATGGTGGAGCCGTCGCCGCAGCCCCAGATCAGGCGCTCGGCCGCGGTGGGCATCAGCTTGCGGTGTTTGCCGAGGTAGCCCTGCGGGCCGAAGTACAGGGCCACGCAGTACAGCGTGGCACCCGCCCGCTCGACGGCGCCGACCACCACGTGCACGCCCACCTCGCGCGCAAGTGTGTGAAGGCCCTGCACTTCGGGGCCGGGAAGGTCGATCGCGGCGTCGAAGTAGCGTCGGAACAGCTCGCGGCCCTCGGCAGTGCGCCTGCCGACCGTTACGCCGAAGTCCAGGCCCTTGGGGTAGCCGCCGAGGAACGCCTCCGGCAGAACGACCAGTTCGGCGCCGCGTCCGGCGGCCTCACGGATCAGCTCCTCAGCCTTGGCGAGGTTCGCGGGGGTGTCGAAGAGGCGCGCGCCGGCCTGGGCCACGGCGCCGATCAGGGGTCGAGTGGGGGCACGCATGGCACCGACCCTACGAACCCCACATCCCCATGTGCAGCGAATAGTTGCACATGGCGGAGACTGGTTCCAGGTGGTTCGGTGTTTGGACTGGCCAGGGCATTGGAGCGGAGCGGCCTCGATGGGGTCGCGGGGGGGGGGGGGGGGAAATCAACTCCCCGATGAATCCCAGGCGTAGCTGAGGTTGCGTGGTTCGCTCGTGTGGTGGGGAACTGGCCGGGAATGGATTGGGCAGGTCAGGCTGGGTGCAGGTCACGCTCACGAGCCCCTCAACTACCGGTACCTCCGCGGTGGTGTCTTCACCTGCATCGTCACTGGTAAGCGCCAGGTGACGCCCTCGGACATCGAGGCACTCGCACCGGACCAGGCCCGACGAGACCTCCCAGGCGCCCGCTCATCGCCAGGCCGCTACCCGTCGGTGCTCTACCTCAGCGCCAGTCACGGCCCACGCCGAACCGAAATAGACACCGAAATCGACGCTGCGTACTCACTACGTACTGGCCAAAGTCTGCGGACAGCAAGCGAGGGGTGAACTCCCCTAGGAATGCGGGGAGGTGGGGTTGTGCCGGGGCCGCCAGGGGGAGGCGGCCCGCGGTGGGGGTGGTCAGTGGTTGTTGTTCAGCAGGTGGCTGATCTGCTCGTGCAGGTCGTGGGGGAGGCGGATGTTCCAGCGGTTGCATGCTTCGGTGGCCAGGTCCCTGGTCCAGTGCCAGCTGTTCGTCGCCGCTGTGCGTAGGCCGGGAAGCCGTGCGGCTGTGGTGGTGGCGGTGTAGCGGTCGCGGTCCGGCTTCGGGAGGTCTTGTTCCAGGGCCCGGCTGGGGGTGAGCCAGTGGGCGGTGGTGTTGCGCAGGAGGCGGCAGAGCTGGAGTTGCTGGGGTGCGATGACGGTGTGCAGCAGCGAGTGGGCGCGGGCGACTTCGCCGCGGGACAGGACGTGGGCGAGCATGAGCGTCCAGTTGGTCAGCTCGTAGGTGAGCTGCTGGGCGGTGGGGGCTGGCTCGGGCGGGCTGAACTGGGCGAGCTGGCGGGCGGCTTGGGTGAGTCGGCCGGTCCGGTCGAGCAGGACGGCCTTCTCGGGGGAGGGAAGGTGCACCATCCCCTTCCAGGCAGGGACTTCGTCGATGCCGGGACCGGCGGCGCAGATGTGGAATTCGCCGCGCATCAGGTCGTCGAAGACCACGGCGAGGATGTCGTACATGTTGGTGTACGCGAGCTGGAGCGGAGCGAGTTGTTCCACGAAGGCGGGACCGTCGAAGTGATCGACGTGTTCGTCCTGGATGTAGAGATACGCCTCGATGTCGGAGTGGGCATCGGCCTCGCCCAGCGTCCAGGAGCCGTACAGCAGGACGCCTTCCAGGCGGGGATCGGACTCGGCGAGCTGCTGCAGCCGCGTGATGCGGGCGTCCAGGGCAGGGCAGGCAGAGGGAGAGGGGGAGGACATGAGAATGGGTGTCTCCTGATTGAGTGTGCGGGCACGTTGGCGGAGCCCGGCGCCGGCCGGGCGATTGGCTGCGGACCGTGTCCGTCTGCTCAGGAGGCACCCATGGTGGGGATTTTACGCAATGGGGCTGGCTGGTGGGGCGGTGAGGGGGTGGTGATGCTGGCGGGCCCGTGAACTCATCGACAGGGACAGGATCTTGTCGATGCGTCAGTGACGCTGTTGGATGTCCGACACCCGTGCGACGCGAGCGCGCGGTTTCCGTCGAGTGCCGGAGGTTCGCCCATGGGCTTGCGCCGTACGCGCCGTACCACGCTGGTCGCTCTTCTGTCCGCCGTCGTACTGGCGGGAGGCCTGGCGCCCGCCGCGCAGGCCCGACCGGACGGGCCGCCCTCCGCCACCAGAACCGCGGCCGAAGCCACCGCGGACGGGGTGCCCCGCCTCACCGACGACCGCGGGCGTACGCTCACCCTGCGCGGCTGGAACGTCGAGGACAAGACGCACCGCGGTGCCGACGCGCTCAGCGCGATCACCGAACGGCACTTCGCCGACTTGCGGGCCCGCGGCTTCAACTTCGCCCGCCTGTTGGTCTTCTGGGACGACCTGGAGCCCAAGCACGGCCACTACAGCGAGGGCTATCTGGGCAAGATCCGGCGCATCCTGGACTGGGCGCACACCTACCGGATCCAGGTCGTGCTCGACGCCCATCAGGATGTGTTCGGGCCCGCGTTCGGCCATCGCGGCATCCCGGAGTGGGCCACCCGCACCGACGGCCTTCCCTTCAAGCCGCACCCCGAGGACTGGTTCGCCGAGTACTTCGAGCCCGCCGTCCAGCGCGCCTTCACCCACCTCTACGAGGACGCCGACCTGCGGGCCGCCCAGGCGCGTATGTGGCGCCTGCTGGCCGACCGCTTCGGGAAGCACCCGGCGGTGTTCGGCTACGACCTGATCAACGAGCCGATGGGGGAGCTGCGCAAGGGCGAGGACCTGCCCACGGCCGCCCGCCGCATCGAGTCCGAGCACCTCACCCCCATGTACAACCGCCTCGCGGACGCGATCCGCACCCGGGACCGCGCGAACCCGCTGTTCATCGAGCCGACGCCGATCGTCGGCGAGGGCGTGCCCACCGGCCTCGGCCGCATCGACGACCCGCGCGTCGTCTACTCCCCGCACTTCTACAACGCCGCCATGGAGGCGGGCGCCGACTACGACCCGGCGGCCCGCTGGATCGAGAGGTACGAGAGCGCCGTCACCGCGTATCCGCGCAAGCAGCGCATGCCCGTGGTGGTCGGGGAGTGGGGGCCGCTGAACAGCGGCCTGCCGAACATGCGCCGCTTCTACGGTGACGCGCTCGCCTCGCTGAACCGCTACTCCTCGGGCTGGGCGGGGTATGTGTGGTGTTACGGAGGCGGATACTGCGCCCTCGACGACAAGGGGCGCTTCCGTACGAACAAGGAACGCACCGCCACGCCGTACGCCCCCGCGATCGCGGGCACCGTGCGCGAGGAGTCCCACGACCCGGGCAGTGGGACGTACCGCCTGGCCTACCGGGCCTCGCGCCGCGGTCTCGCCACCGAGCTGTCCCTGCCGCCGAGCACCGGGGGATGGCGCATCGAGGTCTCGGGCCGCGGGGCGTGGGCCAGCTCCGGACATGTGCCCGCGGGACGGGATAGCAGGGTGTGGGTGGGGTCGGCGCGTGGGGCGGAGGTGAGCGTGATGGTGCGGCCCGTGCCCGGTCAAGGTCGGTAGCGGTGGCCGGGGCAAGTGGTCAGTAGCGGTGGCCGGGCCAGTGCGGGTCCTCGTATCGCTGGCGGCCGTTGACCCCGAGCAGCCGTACGCAGTGCAGCAGGTCCTCGGACGCGCCGACGGCGCGGAGGCGGGCCGGGGCGTGGCGGACGAACCAGGCGGTGAACTCGACGCGGATCTCGTCCTCGTTCTCCCAGGGGTACCAGGGGAGTTGGTCCCCGAGCAGGTCGTACTCCCACTGCGCCACGGTCTCGGCCAGATGCTGATCGGCCAGGTGGCCGGCCTGCTCCTGCCAGAAGCGGAGCCAGGGAGTCGGCGTGCCGGATGCTTCGGTGCACAGGACGAGGAGATCGGGGACGGGCACGGCGGGGGACGGATCGGCGAGCGCGCACGCCCACCACGCGTGGAGAAATTCCTCAACTGCCTTGGCCTGAGGGGTGTTCCACTGCTTCCAGTGCCCGAGAGCGAAGCAACGGCCGACCATCTCCCAACCGAAGAGCGGCTCTATCAGGCCGCTTGTGAGGGCGGTGGTGAACTGGGGGAGAATGCGGCGCAGTACGGATGCGTGGTCACGCCAGTCGACGGCTGACCAGGTGCGCTCGAGAAGGTCGGGATCCAATTCCGTGTCGGGCGTCTTGAGTTGTGCGAGATCTTCCGCACTGCCCCAGTGGCATTCGCAGTTGGATTCGTCCGGGTGGGCCGTCATTCCGCGGAAGGTGACGGCCACGTTGTCCAGCGCGGCGTGAAGGCGGGATCGCGCGCGGGCGAGGTCCGGGTGGGTCATGAGACGGGGCCTTAAAGGACTCCGGGAGCTTCCGCCGCCCGAAGATCATCACCCTACCCGAACCGTCGCCAGGTCATCGCGGTCTTTTATTCTGTGCAGGCCTTCTGTGCAGGCCTTCGGCGCGGGTCTTCGGTACGGGCTTTCGGTACGGGCGGGGGTCAGGCCAGCGGCAGCGGGGCTCCGTGTTCGTCCGGAGTGCGCGGCCCGAGGATGCGGCGTTCGTCCGCGCGGATGGGGGTGTCGTTGATGCTCGCCTCACGTCGCCGCATCAGCCCGTCGGCGTCGAATTCCCACAGCTCGTTGCCGTACGAGCGCCAGTGCGCGCCGGCCGCGTCCCGCCATTCGTACTGGAAGCGAACGGCGATCCGGTCGTCGGTGAAGGACCACAGCTCCTTGCGCAACGCGTAGTCGAGTTCTCTGCGCCATTTCTGGGTGAGGAAGCGGCGGATCTCCTCGCGGCCCGTCACGAAGGTGTCGCGGTTGCGCCAGATCGAATCGGGTGTGTAGGCGAGGGCGACGCGGTCCGGGTCGCAGGTGTTCCAGGCGTCCTCGGCGGCCTGCACCTTGGCGCGGGCGGAGGTCTCGTCGAACGGGGGCAGGGGCGGGCGGGTCATTCGGGCCACCTCGAATTCTCTATGACAGTGACGAAGTCGGTACGGGTGAAGCCGGGGCAGAAGCGGGCCAGCACATCGGCCTTGACGTTGCCGAAGGCGGTCTGCGGGCGGTGGGCAATGCCCTCGGTAAAGGCCGTGAGGATGCGGCGCTTGAAGTCGGGGCGCGGGTGCGCGGCCACGACCGCCTCCCGCTGCTCGTCGGTGATCTCCTCGAAACCGAGGCCCAGGACGTCGAGTTCGACGCCCGCGGTCGTCAGCGCGACCTCGGGGTCCATACGGTCGGGGATCTGCGGGGTGGTGTGCAGGGCGATCGCCGTCCAGGCCACCTGTGCGCCGTGGGGCGGCAGGCCGTGCCGGAGCAGGAAGGCGCGGGCCGCGTCCGCGCCGTCGAGTTCGAAGCGCTGCTGCGAGGCGGCGTACTGCTCGGTGAGGCCGAGGTCGTGGAAGAGGGCCGCTACGTAGAGGAGTTCGGGGTCGAAGGTCAGGCCGCGGTGGCGGCCGCGCAGGGCGCCGAAGAGGTAGACGCGGCGTGAGTGGTCGTACAGCAGCTCTCCCGCGGTGTCGCGGACGAGTTCGGTCGCTTCCCGGGCGAGTGCGCTGTCGGGGATGGCGACGCCGGCGATGTGCGTGGGCACGGGCGGTCCTCCTCCTTTGGTCGGATGGGCGGGCGGCTGAGCGCTCGGGCGGTCGGTCGGGCGCTCGCTCGGACGCTCGGTCGGTCGGGTTCGGGTGCCGCGGCCGTGGTGTTCGGGTGCTGTGGCTCCGCCAGCGTGCCGCCCGCGCCACGCTCCCCGCCATGTCCATCTGGCCAGCGATCCCACACATTCGGACACGGTACGGAGCTAACCTGGAGGTATGCGTACGCCCCGCCGCCCCAGCGCGAACCGCAGCCCGCGCACCCCGGCCCGCAGCATCGTCGTGCTCGCCTTCGACGGCGTGCGCCTGCTGGATGTGACGGCTCCGCTGGAGGTGTTCTCCACCGCGGCCGCACTGGGCGCCCGTTACGACATCACCCTGCTGTCGCCCGAGGGCGGCCCGGTGACCACCGCGGCGGGCACCCGGCTGCTGACCGACCCCGTCGGCGACCACCACGAACGCATCCACACACTGGTGGTCCCCGGCTCACCCGGCCTGCCGCAGAGCCCGCCCGCCCCCGCCCTCCTGGACGCCGTCCGCGCCCTGCACGCCCAGTCCTGGCGTACCGCCTCCGTCTGCACCGGCGCGTTCGCGCTGGCGGCCGTGGGCCTGCTCCACGGCCGCCGCGCCACCACGCACTGGCGCCACACCACGGCACTGACCCGGCTCTACCCCTCCGTCACCGTCGCCCCGGACGCGATCTTCGTACGCGACGGCCGGATCCACACCTCGGCGGGCGTCAGCGCCGGGCTCGACCTGGCCCTGGCTCTGGTGGAGGCCGACGAGGGCCCGGACCTGGCCCGCGAAGTCGCCCGTGACCTGGTGGTCTTCCTGCAACGACCGGGCGGCCAGTCACAGTTCTCCGTCGCCGCCCGCACCCCCGCCCCACGCCACGACACCCTCGCCGACCTCCTGAAGTCGATCGTGGCGGACCCGGCGGCGGACCACTCCCTACCGGCGCTGGCCCGCCGCGCCGGGCTCAGCGCCCGCCACCTCACCCGCCTCTTCCGAGACCAGATCGGCGACACCCCCGCCGGCTATGTGGAATCGGTACGCCTGGAGGCCGCGCAGGCCCTCCTGGACGCGGGCGAGTCCGTCACCCAGGCCGCCCAGCACAGCGGCCTGGGCAGCGACGAAACCCTGCGCCGCGTCTTCCTGCGCCACCTCGGGGTGACCCCGTCCGCGTACCGCGCGCGCTTCCGCAGCGCTACGCCGACGGGCGCGGCGTAAGCCAGAGTCACCGTAAGGGAAATCGGGGCGGAAGGACCTGCCGCTAGTCCGCGATAAAAGGGGCGTATCCGCGCGGGACCTCGCTGACTTGCAAGCCTCATGGCCGATGAGGCGGTCGTCCAAAGAGACACGCCAGGTCTCGGGCGGCACCGACGACTCGCACCGGGCCTCGACGCAGTATCTGAAGAGATAGCGCAGACAGGCGGGCTCGATACCGGTACGGGGGTCCGCCGTCGCGTGAACCACCTTCTGCTGCCGGCCTTGTGGCGTCAGCAGGGGGGCGGGCCGGGGCCGGGGCTGACTTGATCGTCGGGGTGGTGGGGGAAAGGATCGACGAGACGTGTCGGCCTGTGCGGCCGGCGGCGCACGAGAAGGACGAGGTGGGGCGGGATGAGTGAGCACGGCCGGCGACGGCGTCACCGTACGGTGGACCGGGTCGCGTGGATCCTGGAGGCCGCCGCGCGGGCGCCGGGCGGGGTGACCGTGGCCGAGTTGGCGCGGGCGGTCGAGGCGCCGGCGAGTTCGGTGCAGGATCTGGTCAACGGCCTGGTCGCGACCGGTTTTCTGCTGGAACAGCACCGGCGCTTCCGGCTCGGGCCCGCCCCGCACGTCCTCAATCTCATCGCCGGCCGGATCGTGCCGCGGATCAGCCAGGCCGAGCTCAATGAACTGAGCCGCGTCGCGGGTACCCCGGTGCTGCTCACGGTGCGGGTCGGCCTCGACGCCGTACACCTCGCGCGCGGCGGCGAGGACGAGATTCCCCGCCTCGTGCCGCTCGCCGACGAGCACATGGCCCGGCCGCTGCTGCGTACCGCCGCGGGCCGTCTGCTGCTGGCCTTCACCGACGAGGCGGAGCGCCGCGGGCTGCTCGACGAGCTCGCCCGCCACGACCCCGAGGCGGTCGCCGAGTTCCGCCGCGCTCTTCCGGCGATCCGCGCGTCGCGGATCAGCCGCAGCGAGGGCCTGGCCGACCCGGAGGTCAGCGCGCTCGCGATCCCCGTCACCGACGGACCCGTCGTCACGGGCGCCCTGGTACTCATGCACCGGCGCCGCGGCCGCTCGGAGCGGCTGAGTCTGGACCGGGCGGCGGCCCGGCTCCTCGCGCACATCCAGGAGAGGCGGACGTGACGTCCGCATCGATTCACGGATATCCGTGAATGCGGGCGCCCGTGCAGTGCCGGGAACGAGCATCCCGGCATGACTTCGAACACGCCCACCACCACGACCGATTCGACGCCGACGCCGCCCACCGGCGAGATCGTCTCCCGGCTGCTGCACACCCTCGGCGACCCCGATCCGGCCCGGGGAGCCGAGGACATCACCGTCGTCGGGGCCGATCCCCTGGTGCCCTCGGTGCACCGCCTCGCCGATGCCATGTCGGCCGCGATCGGGGTCTTCGGGCGGCAGACGGCAGCGGTCGGCGAACAGCGCGGCCACCCGCACCAGAGGGTTCAGGTGCAGGCCGGGGCCGCGATCGACCAGCTCATGGCGACGTATCACACGACGCTCTCGGGGCGCCCGCTCGACGCTCTCCTCGACGATCCGACGCTGCTCGGCAACAACGACTTCTACCGGGTCCGCGACGGCCGGTGGATCTTCATCATCACCACCTATCCGCATCTGCGGGACGCGGTCCACTCCGTGCTCAGGTGCGGGCTCGACAAGGTGGGGATCGCGCAGGCCGCGGCCGACTGGGACGCCTTCACGCTGGAGGAGGCCATCTGCGCGCGCGGCGGCGTCGCCTGCGTGGTGCGCAGCCGGGACGAGTGGCTCGCGCACCCTGCCGGGCGGTATGTCGCGCAGCGCCCGGTCGTCGAGATCGAACGTGTCGGAGACGGACCGGCCCGGCCTCTGGAACCGATCGGCGAGGCCGACGAAGCACTCGCGGGCGTACGGGTGCTCGATCTCACCCATGTCATCGCGGGTCCCGTCGCGACGCGACTCCTCGCCCAGTTCGGCGCCGATGTGCTGCACCTGTCGCGCCCCGACCGCCCCGACCCGATCCCGATGATCGCGATGACCGGCGGCGGCAAGCGCAACGCCTACTGCGACCTGCGCGACGATCACGACCGCGCGGCCTTTTACGACGCGCTCCAGAACGCGGACGTCTTCGCGCACGCCTACCGGGGACTTGCCCGGCACGGGGCGTCGACCGAGGAACTCGTCCGGCGCCGCCCCGGACTGATCACCCTCGAATACCATGCCTGGGGAGCTGAAGGGCCCTGGGGTGAACGCGGTGGGTTCGACCAACTCGCCTGCTCGGCAACCGGATTCGCCGTCGAGGAGTGGACCGACCGGCCGTCCCTGCCGCCGACGTACCTGCTCAATGACTACCTCGCCGCGTACCTCGGGGCCGCCGCCGTGGCAACGGTCCTGCGCCGACGTGCGACGGAGGGCGGCTCCTGGCGGATCCGCGTGACCCTGGCCGGGGTGTGCCACTGGGTGCGGGAACTCGGACTCCTCGCGCGGGAGGACGTCATCGACTTGCCCCGGCCCGGGCGTACGCCGCTCGCCGCGCTGTCGACCACCGGGACCGACTTCGGACCGCTCACCGAACCGGCGACACCCTTCGTGTACAGCGGGCGCACGGTCCCCCAGCCCGGCCGGCGTTCCCCGCTCGGGTCCGCTGCGCTCCAGTGGCAATACAGCTAGGGCCTGTCGTCGAAGTCCCGTCTGCCTGACGGGCGAACGACGGGACTTCGACGACAGGCCCTAGGTCACCGCCACGGCACCTTCCAGGCCGCCGGCGAGCCGTCGGCGGTGGCGGTGGCGGTGGGCAACGGCCCGAACGCAGGCCTCAAGCGCCGCCGCTCGAACGCCGTCACCGCAACCGCCTTCCTGGACGGACCCCACCTCGCCGTCATCTTCACCTCGTGAGTGAGCCGCCCCGGCATGGCACCCAATGTCCGCTGGTCGGTGAGCCGCCCTGGCACGGCACCAAGTGTCCGCTGGTCAGTGAGCCGCCCCGGCACGACACCAACTGTCCGCCCCCCCCGTACCGCACTACCGTTCGCCCGCCCCGCCCGATACCCCAGGAGGCACCGCAAGATGTCCGAGACGATCTCCGAGACACCGGGCGGCCCGTCCGGCCGCGGGCTCCTTGCCGGAGTCCGCGTCATCGAACTCGCCAGCGTGATCATGGCCCCGTACGCCGCCCAGCAACTCGGCGACCTCGGCGCGGACGTGATCAAGGTCGAGCCGCCCACGGGCGACATGACGCGCCACTACCCGCCGCGTCGCCACCCCGGCATGGGCGGCCCGGCACTCAACCTGAACCGCAACAAGCGCAGTGCCGCCATCGACCTCAAGGCCCCGCACGGCCGCGATGCCCTGCTCGCCCTGCTGCGCACCGCCGACGTCTTCATCACCAACCTGCGCCCGCAGGCCCTGGACAGGCTCCGCCTCGGCTACGACGACGTCGCGTCCGTCAATCCCGGCCTGATCTACGCGGGCGCCCAGGGCTTCCGCAGCGACAGCCGCTACGGCACCCACGCCGCCTACGACGACATCATCCAGGCGGCCAGCGGCCTGGTCTGGCTCAACCACCAGGTCTGCGGCCAACCGCACTACGTTCCCACGGTGCTGGCCGACAAGATCTGCGGCATGCAGATCGCCCAGTCGGTACTGGCCGCGCTGCACTACCGGGAGCACGGCGGCACCGGCCAGTACATCGAGGTCCCGATGGCCGACACCATGCTCGCCTTCAACCTGGTCGAGCACCTGGGCGCGGCCGCCCTGGAGGCCGACGGGGAGTTCGGCTCGGCCCGCTCGCTCAGCCCCGAGCGCCGTGCCCTGCGTACCGCCGACGGCTGGATGTGCATCCTGCCGCACAGCGACCGCAACTGGCGGGACTTCACCGCCTTCGTGGGCCGCCCCGAACTGGCCGCCGATCCGCGCTTCGCCACCGGCCCCGACCGGGCCCGCAACGCCGACCAGTTCTATCCGCTGCTCGCTGAGCTGACGCCGCTGCACACCAGCGCCGACTGGCAGGAGTTCTGCGACCGGGCGGGCATCGCCGCCGCCCCGGTGCTCGACCTGGCCTCCGCCGCCACCACCGCCTACGCCCAGGAGGGCGGCCTGCTGTACGAGGCCGAGCACCCCACCGAGGGCCGCTACCGGGTCATCGGCAGCCCGGTGCGCTACTCGGCCGACCCCGAGCCGCGGCTGCGCCCCTGCCCGGCCATAGGCCAGCACACCGACGAGGTCCTTGGCGAAGTCGGCTTCGACCCCTGCCTGCTGTACCCCGCGAACTGACCGAATTCCCGTACCAGGAACGCATATCCACCGCCGATACACCGAACCGGAAGCGAATAAGCCATGTCTCCTTCGACGCTTTCAGCGATCGCATTCCCCGATGTCGCCCTGCCCGAATCGGCCCGCCGGCTCCGCACCGAGGTCCGCGCGTTTCTCGACGAGGAGCGCGCCCGCGGCACCGTGCTCGGCCGCCCCGACTCCTGGCTGGCCGGCTGGGACTCCGACTTCAGCCGCCGCCTGGCCGGGCGGGGCTGGGTCGGCATGGCCCTGCCGATCGCGTACGGCGGCGCGGGCCGCGGCTTCCTGGAGCGCTACGTGGTGATCGAGGAACTGCTCGCGGCCGGCGCCCCGGTCAGCGCCCACTGGGTCTCCGACCGGCAAGCCGGCCCGTCCATCCTCCAGCACGGCACCGAGGAGCAGCGCCGCTTCTTCCTGCCGAGGATCGCCGCCGGGCAGTGCTTCTTCTCCATCGGCATGAGCGAGAAGGGCAGCGGTTCCGATCTGGCCTCGGTCGCCACCCGCGCCGAACGCACCGCCGACGGCTGGCGGCTGACCGGCACCAAGATGTGGACCGGCGGCGCCCACGTCAACGACTACGCCATTGTCCTGGCCCGCACCGACGACGCCGAGGACAAGCACGCCGGTCTCAGCCAGTTCGTCGTCGACCTGCGCGCTCCGGGCGTCAGGGTCGAGCCGATCCGGCTGATGAGCGGCGAACACCGCTTCAACGCCTGCCACTTCGAAGGTGTCCACGTCCCCGACGGCATGCTGCTCGGACAGCGGGGCGACGGCTGGAAGCAGGTCACCGGCGAACTCGCCTTCGAGCGCAGCGGCCCGGAGCGCTACCTGTCCACCTTCCCCCTGCTGGTCTCCTTGCTCCGCGAACTGGAGCAGCGCTCGGCCACGGTCGAACAGCTCACCCAGGTCGGCATCCTGACGGCCCGTCTGCACAGCATCCGCCGGCTGTCTCTCGGCGTGGCCGCGGCCCTGGACGCCGGAGCCTCGCCCGACACCCAGGCCGCCCTGGTCAAGGACCTGGGCACCCGCCTGGAGGGCACGCTGGTCGAGACCGTCCGCAGCATCCTGCCGACCCCGGCCGATCCACATGCCACCCCCGGCACCCACCCCGAACTCCTCGCCTTCGCCCTGCTGCACAGCCCCGGCTACACGCTGCGCGGCGGCACCAACGAAATTCTTCGCGGCATCATCACCCGTGGTCTGGAGCAGCACTGATGAACACCCACACGATCGACACCAGCGCCCCCGTCATCTCCGCCGACGCCTACGACACCACCGCCTTCTATGCCGATGCGGACGCCGTCTCCACCGTCACCAACACCACCGCCCCCGACGCCGTGGCCCTCCCGTCCCGCGGCGCCTGCACCGCCCAACTCCTCGCCGCCGCCCAGGAAGCAGGACGCCGCGCCGTCCCCGCCCCGCTCGCCGAGACCGCCCTGGTCGCCCGCCCCCTGCTGCGCCGCGCCGGCCTCGCCGTGCCCGACGGCCCGCTCAGCTACGCCATCGCCCCCGAGCTGACGATCCGCTACGCACACCCGGCCGCCTCGCCCGTCGGCTCGGCCGGCTGCCTGGGTGACGACAACACCCTGCTGGTCACCGGCACCCTGCGCCGCGTCCCCTGGGCCCGCGCCGCCACCGCCGTGGTCGTCCTGGCCGCCGCGCCCTTCGGCCCCGCCCTGTTCACCCTCACCCCCGACCAGGCCGTCCTCACCCCCGGTGCCAACCTCGCCGAGGAACCCCGCGACGACCTGCACCTCGCCGCCCTGGAGATCCCCGCCTCCCACGTCCGCCGGATCTCCGCCGAACTGCTCGACGAGGCCCGGCTCCGCGCGGCCCTGGCCCGCTCCGCCCTGATCGCCGGAGCCGCCGAACGCTGCGTCGGCCTGACGGTCGCCCACACCACCGCCCGCACCCAGTTCGGCCGACCGCTCAGCCGCTTCCAGGCCGTCAAGCAGGAAGAAGCGCGGCTGATCGAGGAAGCCGCCTTGGTCCGCGCCGTGGTTGAGGCCGCCGCCGTCCCGCTGGACACCGGCGGCCCCGCCGCGCACTTCGCCGTAGCCGCCGCCAAGACCCAGGCATCCGCCTCGGCCGCCGAGATCGCCCGCATCGCCCACCAGCTGCACGGCGCCATCGGCATCACCCGGCTCAACCCGCTCCACCTCGCCACCACCCGCCTGTGGTCCTGGCGCGACGAAGACGGCGACGAAGCCTATTGGGCACCCCGCCTCGCCCAGCCCCTCACCGCCACCACCCTGTGGCCCGCCCTCACCACCACACCCTGACCCCTCCGTATGGGGATCAACTACGGCCTGAACAAGGTACGTTTCCCCGCCACCTTCCCGGCCGGCTCGCGACCGCGCGCCAAAGCGCGGCTCGCCGAGGTCACCGAGCAGACCGGTGGTCTGCAATTGGTGACCGAGGTGACGGTCGAACGCGAGGGCGGGACGAAGCCGGTCTGCGTCGCGGAGATCGTCAGCGTCTCCTACGAGTGATCCGCCTCTTCCGCGCGGACCAGGCGGCGTCTACCGGTCTTGAGCGAGTTCGTAGAGCTCAGCGAAGAGCCCGCCCTGGTCCATGAGAGCCAGGAATCTCGTCCATGTCCGCAGTGTCTGGAAGGGCGGTGACGTCGCGGATCCGTTGTCGCTCCCTCCCCGTGGACTCGTCCCGTCCGGCCCTGGTGTGACGAAGGAGCAGGTCGAGTCCGCACGGGAGAGCGGGCTGAACGCGCACGCGGAACGCCGGAGAAAGGGGCTCCTGAAGCGGGAGGCTCAGGGGCTGCACGATCGGACGCTCGACAGATTCCGGGCGGGCGAGTACAGCCCCTCCATGCATGTGGACCACTATGTGAACCAGCCGGACGAGCTGCGTCACCCCGAGTTCGCGCGTCAGCAGCAGCTCATCGAGAAGAATCCCGAGCACTTCCAGGGGCAGGGAAAGAAGAGCCGCCACGAGATGATGCGGGTCGCGAACCGGCAGAACTTCACGCAGGCACGCGTCCTCCTCTCCGAGAGCCACATGCTGAACCCGAAGAGCGGCATCGAGATTATTCGGCACACCACCTTGGGAGAAGGGCTGCGTGTGAAGTACGAGAAGCTGCTGGATAAGCATGCCGCTGGCCTTTTCGAGAAGAAGAAGGCCTCGGAGGCGAAGGCTTCGGGGGCGAAGGCTTCGGAGGCGAAGGCCGCTTCATCGGGCGGGGGCAGGTAGGAGATCCGCGGCCAGGATTGCCAGCAGTTCCTTCGGTGCGTCGATGAAGTGGTAGTGCCCTCCGTCCAGTTGGTGGAAGGCCGTCGGGCCGCAGGCCGACCAGCCGGTCATGAGGGACGGGGGAATGCCGGTGTCCTCGGTCCAGCCGATGGCGGTGATGGGGGAGGGCAGGCAGAAGGGCTCGGGTACGTGGTAGCGCTTGTTCATGTCGACGTCACGGCGCAGGACGCCCAGGTAGAGCGCGAGCAGACTCGGCTCCAGGGTGCCGCCGAGTTCGGCGACGAGGTGGCACAGCTCGGCGGCGAGTTCGTCGTCGGTCATGTCGAGGAAGCGGCCGTACGGGCCGTCCTGGGGTGCCACTTCGGCCGAGACGAAGAGCCGGGTGGGGGCGGGGAGGCCCTTTCGGACGAGGCGTACGGCGGTTTCGTACGCCGCGAGTGCGGAGCCGCAGTGGCCGAACAGCCCGTAGGGGCGGTCCAGGTAGGGCAGCAGCGCTTCGGCGAGGTCGTCGGCCATCGCCTCGTAGGTGGAGTACGCCGCCTCGCGCATCCGGTTCTCGCGGCCGGGCAGCTGTACGGGGCAGACCTCGACGCCGTCGATCGACGCCGGCCAGTGGCGGTACATGCTCGCGCCGCACCCCGAATAGGGCAGGCAGAACAGGCGCGCGGGCGCTACGGGCGAGGGCTCGCGCAGGAACCATTTGTTGCGGGCAGGGGGAGCTGGGGCGTTCACGGGGGGCCTTTCGCGTATGGCGGCGGTCGCTTCCTAGCGGGCGCGGGCGGTGAGGGGCAGATGGGTGTAGCCGGCGATGATGTTGGAGCGCATGCGGCGCGGGGTGCCGGTGAGGTGGAAGTCGGTGAAGCGGCCGAGGAGTTCGGTGAACAGGATCCGTAGCGCTACGCGTGCGACGGTGTGGCCGATGCAGTAGTGCGCGCCGACGCCGAAAGCGATGTGCTTGTTGGGCCTGCGCCGGATGTCGAAGGTGTCCGGGTCGGGGAAGACGGTCTCGTCACGGTTGGCCGAGCCGAGCCAGACGACGACCGCGCTGCCCGCCGGGATCGGCACACCCCGCAGTTCCACGTCGCGGGTGGTGTGGCGCATGAAGTGCTGGGTGGGCGAGGCCCAGCGCAGCGCCTCCTCCACGCCGCTGGTGAGCAGCTGCGGGTGGGCCGCCCAGTCGTCGAGGACCGGGGTCCCGGCCAGTTCCACCATGGCCGCACTCGGGGGCTGGGCGGTCGTGACGGTCGCGCCGAGCAGCAGGCTGTAGCAGTTGGAGACGATCTCGCCCGGCGACAGCCGCCGCCCGTCCAGCTCCATCGTCAGCAGCACACTGATCAGGTCGTCACCCGGTGAGCGCCGCCGCTCGGTGACGATGTCCTGGAAGTAGGCGAAGAGTTCACGATGGGCCGTCACCAGCGTGGCCCGCGCTCCGGCGCCGAGCTGGAACTCGGGGTCGTCGGCCGCGATGCACGCGTGGGTGAGCCGGACCAGCCGCGGCCAGTCCTGCTCGGGCAGCGCCATCATCGTGCCGATCACCGCCATCGGCATCGCGGCCATGGCCACGGCGAAGTCGAACGGGCCGCCGTCGGCCAGCGGGGCGAGCAGCTCGACGATGACGCGGCGGATCTCCTCCCGGTCGTTGTCCACCGCCTTGATCGACAGGGCCTGTTGCAGCGGGCCGCGCAGCCGGGTGTGCTGCGGCGGATCGGTCGCCGCCATCTGCCTGCCGCCCGCTGGGTCGCCCTTGCCCAGGAGATTGAGCAGCGTGCCCTGTTCGGAGGTGAAGGTGGCGTGGTCGCGCAGCACCCGGTTGGCCTCGGCGTACCCGACGACCGACCAGTAGCCGATGTCGCGGACCGGCTGCCAGCTCACCGGGGCATGGCGGCGCAGCTGACGCCACACCGCGTGGGCCCCGTCCCCCTGGTGGAGGCCGGGGTCGATCAGATCGACCTGTTGCGCCGCGGTGACCGGGCACCGCGTGGCCGGAGGAGTCATGAGGAGTGTCCCTCCCGCGGTCCGTCGGCCACCGGCTCCGCAGGCTCGCCCGCACCCGGCGTCGGCATCTGTGCGGCGACCGCCGTGGCCAACTCCGCGACGGTCGGCGACAGATACAGGGTCTGGGCGGGGATGTCCACGTCGAATGCGCGCTGGACGGCGACCAGCAGGTCGGTGGCCAGCAGCGAGTGTCCGCCGAGGTCGAAGAAGTCGTCCTCGACCCCGATCGGCTCGACACCGAGCAGTTCGCCCCACAGCTCGGCCAGCCGCAGCTGCACCGCGGTATCGGGCGCGACGAACTCGTTGGCCACATTCCGCGGCACGCGCGTAGCGGTGGGCAGCGCCCGGCGGTCGATCTTGCCGTTGCGGTTCAGCGGCAGCTCGGGCCGGATGAGGATGGCCCAAGGGATCAGATAGCCGGGCAGTCTGCCGCGCAGTTCCTGGCGCAGTTGCCGGCCGAGGTGGAGCGAGCGGTGCACGTCGGGATCGGTGGGCACCACATAGCCCAGCAACCGGGTGCCGCCGGCCGGATCGGCCTGCGGCAGCACGACCGCGTGCCGCACCTGGTCCAGCCGCTCCAACTCGGCCTCCACGGCCCGTGGTTCGGCCCGATAGCCCTGCACCTTGACCTGCTCGTCCGCGCGCCCGACGAACTCCAGCGTGCCCTCGTCCGTCCAGCGCACCAGGTCACCGGTCCTGTACATCCTGGCCCCCGGCTCCGCCCCGGACGGATCGGGCAGGAACCGCTCGGCGGTGGCGCCGGGGCGGCCCAGATAGCCGCGCGCCAGCCCCGCCCCGGCCGCGTACAACTCACCGCACTCGCCCGGCGGTACGGGCCGCAGCTCGCTGTCGAGCACCGCGACCCGGGTCCCGCTGACCGGGCCGCCGATCGGCACGCTCTGCCGCGGCGCGAGGGCGCTGCTCGTCCAGCACGTCGTGTACGTGGTGTTCTCGGTCGGCCCGTACCCGTTGGTGAAGACCAGGCCCGGGTACGTGGCCAGCAGCCGCTCGACATGGCTCGGCGAGGCCACATCACCCCCGGTGAGGACGTGCCGTACGGCGGCGAACGCGTCCAGGTGCGAGCCCACCATCTGATGGAACAGCCCGGTCGTCAGCAGCAGCACACTCACGCCCTCGGCGCGGACCGTGCGCGCCACCTCCTCCAGTACGAGCGCACCCGGCGGGAAGACGACCAGGCGGCAGCCGTTGACCAGCGGTGCCCAGATCTCCAGCGTGGAGGCGTCGAAGGCGACCGGCGCGATGTGGAAGAAGACGTCGCCGGAGCGGATCTCCATCCAGTCCGCGCCCCGCACCAGGCGGTCCCCCCCCCGGGCCGCCACGGCGACGCCCTTGGGCTCCCCGGTGGACCCCGAGGTGTAGCTGATGTACGCGAGCCGGTCCGGGTGGGAGGGGAAGGCCGCAGGCGCCGGCTCGGCGCCCTGCCGCGGGGACGGGCCGTCCTCCCGTACCGCGAGGATCCCGTCGGGTACCCGGTCCCGCAGCGCCTCTTCGACGATCACCCTGCGCACACCGGCGTCCTGGAGCAGCAGCTCGTGCCGGTTCGGCGGGTCGTCCGGTTCCAGCCCGAGGTACGCCCCGCCCGCGATGAGCACGGCGAGCAGCGCCACGATCAGCTCCGGCGACCGCCGTACGAGCACCCCGACGACATCCTCCTGCGCCATCCCGGCCGCCCGCAGCCGCGCGGCGAGCTGGTGGGCGCGGTCGTAGAGCTGCTGGTACGTCAGGGTCTGCCCGTCGCAGGTGACCGCGGGCGCGTGCGGGGCCCGCCGCGCCTGCTCGGCGACCAGCTCATCAATGGCCCGTGCCTCCAACGGCGGCCGGCCGCTGCCGGTGAACCCCGGAATATCGGTGGTAAAGGCCGTCTTGGTCAACTGCTTCCCACTTTCCTGTCCTGATCTGTCCCCGTCGGGGTCGTACGCACCCAGCTCGCGGCGGCCCGGGCCAGTACGGTCCCGTCGTGCCGGAAGAGTGCGGTGGTGCAGGTGAGGACGCGTCCGTCGCCGGGTACGCCGCGGCCGACCACGACGACGGGCTCACCGACGCGCGGGAGGGCCGAGACCCGGGCGGTCATCCGGCCGAGCAGCAGCGGGCTGCGCAGCGGGTCGAGGGTCCAGCCGCCCGGGCAGTCCAGCGCCGCCCACACCAGCTCCTCGGCAACCGCTCCCGTCCCGTCGCCGCAGGCCGCGTCCGGCGTCCAGACACACGCGACCTGATCCGCCGGCCCGGGCGCCGGGCCCGGAGCCAGCCGCAGTCCGTCCCGGTGATCGGGACCGCACACGAAGCAGGTGGGGAAGAGATGGGCCCGGGCGCCCGCGTAATGGCGCATGGCCTGCTCCGCGACGGCAGGCGGCACGAACGTCACCGGGGCGGCCACCGATGGTTGGGGTGACGCGGTCGCGATGAGGTCGCCGCCGTGCCAGACATGGACGCGCTTGCTGGTCCGGGACAGCCGCAGGTCGGCCCCCAGCGGCGGCGGGGCGTGCAGCTGCACCACGAGATCGCCGTCGGCCGCCAGCAGTTCGCGCGCCCGCGCCGCGACGAGCCCCGATACGTAACCGCCGTTGGCGCTGTCCGGCGGGCCGTTGTAGCGGCGGTCGACACGCAGGGTGCGGTGCGCGGCGCCACCGGGCGCGGCCACCGCCTCAGACCGCGGGGACATGGAAGAAGGTGTCCCGCGAGGAGAAGCGGCCCTGCGGCGTCATCCGGAAGAAGTCCGCGAACCGCAGCTCTACCCGGCCGCCGTCGTGCAGTACGCCGCGGAAGTGGCCGTGCACCGCTATCGCGCCGTCGGCCGCGACCACGGTGGCCAGGGTGTGCTCGCCCGTACGGATCACCCGCTGGTCGCGGTAGAAGCGCTCCAGTTCGGCGTGCCCGACCATCGGCCGGTAACCGGGCCGGTGGTAGTGCGCGTCCGGGGTGAACAGCGCGACCAGACCGGGCACATCTCCGGCGTCGACGAGCTGGTAGTAGCGGCGGACCTGGGACACGGCCAGCGCTTCCGCCGCCGGAGTGCCCTCGGAATCGGGGACGGTGTGGACCATTACGAACTGCTCCCTGTGATCGCTGTCCGAGCTGGGGTGCGCCGTGAGAGATCCGGTACGGCCTGGGCGTCCGGGGCGCTGTCGAGCGCCGCGGCCAGCCGGGCCGGCGTCGGTGCCTGGAACAGGGCGCCCAGGGTGAGTTCACGGCCGAACCTCACCCGCACCCGGTTGATCAGCCGGGTGGCCAGCAGGGACGTGCCGCCCAGCGTGAAGAAACCGTCGTCGACGGCCACTTGAGGTATCTGGAGCACCTCGGCGAACAGCGCGCACACGGCCTGCTCCACCGGAGTCCTCGGGCGCTGCCCGCACGGTGCGGGTGCGCTGTCCGGCGTCGGCAGCGCGGCGCGGTCGATCTTTCCGCGTCGCGTCAGGGGAAAGCTGTCCAGCGGGACGAACACCGAGGGCACCATGTAGTCGGGCAGCACCGCGGTGGCGTGCTCGCGCAGCGACGCCATATCGGGACCCGACTCCCCGCTCGGCACGATGTAGCCGATCAGCCGCTTGGTGCCCGAGGCCTCCGTACGGGCCACCACGGTGGCCTGGGCGACACCGGGATGGCCGGCGAGCACCGCCTCGATCTCGCCCAGCTCGATACGGAAACCATGAAGTTTGACCTGGTCATCGGCCCGGCCGAGGAACTCCAGTTCGCCCTCGGGACTCCAGCGCACCACATCGCCGGTGCGGTACATCCGCTCGCCCGGCTCGCCGAACGGGCACGGCAGGAACTGCTGCGCGGTGAGCCGCGGATTGCCGAGGTACCCCCGCGCCACCCCGACACCGGCGACGTACAGCACTCCGGCCACCCCCGGCGGCACCGGCGCCAGCGCCTGGTCCAGCACGTACACCCGCCGGTTGTCCACCGGCCGCCCCAGGGGCACGACGTCGGGCACGGCCCGTCCGGGGCGCAGTACCCGGCGCGTGGTGAACGTGGCGGCCTCGGTCGGGCCGTACCCGGCGATGACCGCGGAGTCCGGACACTCCTTGAGCACCCGCCGTACCGCATCGGCCGGCACGATGTCCCCGCCGGTCCACACCTGGGCGACCTGTGCCAGCGAGCCGGGGGACTCCTCGGCGAACACCCGGAACAGCCCGGCCGTCAGCCACAGCGCGCTGACCCGGTGACCGACGAGGAGCCGGTGATAGGCCGCGAGATCCAGCTCGCCGGGCGGGGCCATGACGACCTGGCCCCCGTTGAGCAGCGGCACCCACCACTCGTAGGTCGAGGCGTCGAAGGCGTGCGGGGAATGTGCGAGGACCCGCGGGCCGCCCGCCTCGCCCTGCCAACACCGTTGCGCGGTAAGGCTGATGACGTTGCGGTGGCTCAGGGCCACGCCCTTCGGGGTGCCGGTGGAACCCGAGGTGTACAGGACGCACGCCAGGTGGTCCGGGCGCAGCTTAACGGCGGGATCGGTGTCCGGCTCCTCGGTGAGGGAGGGGTCGGCGTCGACGACAACGACCGGTATGCCGCAGGCGAGTTCATGGTCCTGAGTGGCCCGGTGAGTGAGCAGCGCCGCCGCGCGGGTCTCGCGCAGGACGTGCCGCAGGCGGGCCACCGGCGAGCGGGCGTCCAGCGGTACGTAGGCGCCGCCGGCCTTGCTGATCGCCAGAACCGCCACCACGACGTCGACGGAGCGCTCCATGAGAACGGCCACCGTGCTCTCGTCACGTATGCCCAACGAGGCGAGTCGGTGGGCCAGTTGGTTGGCGCGGGCGTTCAGCTCGGCGTACGAAAGGGTGGTGTCACCGAAGGTCACGGCGGTCGCATCGGGAGTGCGCGCGACCCAGGCCGCGAAGGCCTGCGGCACGGTCGTGTACGGCAGCGGCTGGGTGGTGCGGTTGGCCGCCACGATCGTCCGGTGCCGCTCCTCGGGGGTGAGGATGTCCGGAGCACCGATCGGCAGATCGGCTCCGGCGGCCGTGACGGAGTCCAGGAAGCGCAGGAACCGCTGGTGGTGGGCGGCGAGTTCGGCCTCGGAGTACAGCGCCGGGTTCGCGTCCAGGTCGATGCGCGGACGGGTGCCGTCGGACCGGTCGTAGACGGAGAACGAGAGATCCTCGACCGGCCCGTTGGACAGGTTGTGGGCGGTGGCCCGCAGGCCGGCGAACTCCAGGTGGTAGTAGAAGGACATGATGTTGGCGACGGGGCCGAACAGCACCCGCTCCGAGGGGTCCTGGCCCAGCTCCCTGTGCAGGTCCTCGCTGCGGTAGCGCTGGTGCTCGCGCAGCGCGCCGATCTCCGCGGCCGTCTGCCGTACGAGCGCGGACAGGGGCATTTCGGGACGTACCCGCAGCCGCAGCGGCACCACATTCGCCGCCATGCCGGGGATGGCGAGCGCGCAGGACTCCGTGCGCCCGGTCACCGGCATGCTCAGCACGACATCCCGCTCGCCGCTGAGGCGGTGGAGATACGCGGCGACCACCGCGATCACGGCCGTGGGCCAGCTCGCACCGGCGTGCTGTGCGCTGCGCCGCAACGCGGCCACGGTGGCCGCGGACAGGCTGCTCGTACGCCGCAGGAAGCCGTCCGAGGCCGGAGCCGAGCGGCCGGCGAGGCAGACGGGATCAGGGCGGCCGTCCAGCCGCGATGCCCAGAACTCCCGGTCCTGGTCGTGCTGTTGGGAGGTCTGGTAGTCGGCGTCGTGTGCCAGCAGCAGGCTCAGCGGTCCGAAGCCCGGTCCCGTGCTGTGCCTGCCCTCGACCAGCCGGGTGTAGGTCTTGGCCACCCGCCGGGCGATCAGCGACATGCTGAAACCGTCGGCGACGATGTGGTGGGCGCGTTGGTACCACAGGAAGCGGTCCGGCGTGATCTGGAACAGGGCGTGGCAGAACAGCGGGCCGCGGGTCAGCTCGACGGGTGTGGACAGGTCGGTGCGCATCCACTCCCCGGCCGCTCGCAGCGGATCAGGCGCCGAGGTGAGGTCGAGGTGGTGCACCGTCCAGTCGGGCGACGGGGTGAGGGTCTGCCGAGGGCCGTGGGCGCCCACGGTGAAGCGCACGCGCAGCGAGTCGGTCTCCTCCGCCACCCGGCGCAACGCCCGCTCGAACAGCTCCACGTCGATCCGGCCGGGGATGTCCAGGTACTCACCCGTGTTGTAGGCGGAGTTGCCGGGACGCAGATGGTGGGCGAACCAGATCCCGGACTGCGCCGACGACAGCGGCACCTCGTGTGCGGCACTCATCCGAGCTCCTCCAACGTGGCCGACAGCGCTTCGGCGAAGGCCGCGACGTGTGGCGGCGAGAGCATGTCGTGGTGGTTGCCGGGCACCTCGATGACGCTCAGCGGCTCCTGGGTGTGCTCCTGCCACAGCTTGGGAACCACCGCCGGGCCGGCGAGCGTGGGATGGGTCTCGCGGCTCGTGAACAGATGAACTGCCGTACGGAGACGTGCTGTTGAGCGGTAGCGCGGGACGGCGTCGCCGTTGGCGGTGAAGACCCGTACCATGCGCTGCACCTGTTCGCCGCGTACTCGCGCGGGGAGCCGCTCCCTGGTGTGCGCGTCGTTCAGCAGCAGCGAGATGACGTCCCGCTCATCGAGGGCTTCGACAGCGCGGGCCGGCAGCCCGGAGGCGATCGCGAACCGGGCGGCCTCGCTCGCGGCGCGGTCACCGGAACCGTCCATGGAGCCGGGCGCGCCCACGTCGACGATCCCGAGAAACTCCGGCGGCTGCCCCGCCTCCTCCAGCAGACGGGCCATCTCGAAGGCGACCAGCCCGCCGAAGGACCAGCCCGCCAGGAGAACGGGGCCGTCGGGCAGCGCCGCCCGCAGCTCCCTCAGGTAGCGCTGCGCCTGCTCCTCGATGGTGGCCAGTGGCTGGTCATCGGAGTTGTAGCCGACGGCCTCCAGGCCGTAGACCGGCCGGTCCGCGGGGAGGAGCCCGGCCAGCTGGAGGTAGCAGCACACATCGCCGCTCTGCGGATGCACCAGGACCAGCGGCGCCTTGTGCCGCTGGCCTCTCGTAGGCCGGTCGCCTTCGGTCGGCCGGTCGCCTTCGGTCGGCCGGTCGCCTTCCGTCAGCGGAACCACGAGCTGCCGCAGCGCCGCCGACGCGCTGGGCAACTGCGCGCACAGGTCCTCGACGGTGGGATGACGGAACACCGTATTGAGAGGTACGGCGACGCCCAGCTCCCGCCGGATCGCCTCCATCAGCTCGACCGCGCTGAGCGAATGCCCGCCCAGCTCGAAGAAGTTGTCCCGCACCCCGACCTGCGGGGCGCCGATCACCCGCGCCCAGATCCTGGTCATCCGCAGCTCCAGCAGATCCCGTGGCGGCAGTACGCACACCTCGCGGCCGCGCCGGGCGGGAGCGGGCAGGGCCTGGCGATCCACCTTTCCGTTCGTGGTCAGCGGGATCCGGTCCAGTGCGGTGAGCGTCGCGGGCACCATGTACTCCGGCAGGGTCTCGCCCAGCGAGCGCCGCAGGGCCGCCGGATCACCGGGCCGGTCCTGCCACACCACGTAACCGGCCAGCTCGGTGTCCTTCCCGCTGCCCCGCACCGTCACCGCCGCCCTGGCGACACCGGGCTGCGCACACAGCGCGCTCTCGATCTCGCCGAGCTCGATGCGATACCCGCGGATCTTCACCTGCTCATCGGTCCGGCCGAGGAAGACCAGGGTGCCGTCCGGCAGATACCGCGCCAGGTCACCGGTCCGGTACAGCCGCTTGCCCCTGCTGAACGGGTCGGGTACGAACCGTTCGGCGGTCAGCCCCGGCCGGTTGGCGTAGCCCCGGGTGACGCCGACGCCGCCGATGTAGATCTCACCCGGTACGCCCACCGGCACCGGGGAACCGGCCCGGTCCAGCAGATAGATCCGCAGGTTGCCCAGCGGGCGGCCGATGGGTACGGACCCGCCCGGGCGGTGCAGATCCCGCTCGGCGTCCACCCGCCGCGTGACGCAGCCGACGGAGGCCTCGGTGGGGCCGTACCCGTTCCACAGCGTGGAGACCACACCGAGCAGACGCTCGGCCAGCTGCGGCTGCAGCGGCTCGCCCACGCAGATCGCCTGGAAGCGGCCGCCCTGCCAGCCGCTGTCCAGCAGCAGATGCCAGGTGGCGGGTGTGGCCATGAGCGTGGTGACGCCGAACGCGCGCATCATCCGAGCCAGCCGTGGACCGTCGACCGCCACCTCCGACGGGGCGATCACCACGCTCGCGCCCCAGGCCAGCGGCATGAGCACCTGGGGAACGATGACGTCGAAGGAGATCGACGCCACCGAGGCCACGACATCCGACCCGCTCAGGTCCAGCTGGCGGCCGCGTACCACCAGGTAGTTGACCACGCCCTCGTGCGGGACCGACACGGCCTTGGGGCGGCCCGTCGAACCGGAGGTGTAGATCGCGTACGCGAGATGGGCCGGCCGCGCGAGCGGCGGCAGCCGGTCCTCGGACCGGGATGCGATCAGCTGCGCCTCGGTGTCCGTCCACACGACCGCGGCGCTGCTCTCGGGCAGCCGGCCGGCCAGCGACCGCTGGGTGAGCAGCAGCGGTACGTCGGCGTCGTCGAGCATGAACGCCAGCCGCTGTGCGGGCAGGTCCGGGTCCAGCGGCAGGTAGGCGGCGCCGGACTTCAGTACGGCCAGCAGTGCCACGACCAGGTCCGTCGAGCGCGGCAGACACACGCCGACCAGACGCTCCGGGCCCGCGCCCCGCTCCCGCAGACAGCGGGCCAACTGATTGGCTCTGACGTCGAGTTCGCGGTAGGTGAGCTGCTGTTCGCCGCAGCGGACCGCTACCGCGCCGGGCGTCAGCTGGGCTTGCCGCTCGACCAGTTCGTGCACACACAGGTTCGCGGGGAAGGGCTCCTCGGTGGCATTGGCGTCCACCAGCAGCCGCTCCCGCTCGGCGTCGGTGAGCAGGTCCAGGTGCGAGACGGGGCACTCGGGGTCCTGCGACGCGCTCTCCAGCAGTCGCAGGTAGTGGCCGACCAGCCGCTGCACGCTCGCACGGTCGAACAGGCCGGTGTCGAAGGCGACGGTGCCCGTCGTGCCGGTGGGCCGGTCGGCCACCACCAGGCTCAGATCGACCTTGGCCGTACCGTTGTCGACGTCGATCTGCTCGGCCTCCACGCCCGGCAGCCGCAGCGTGGCGGCGGCGTCGGACAGGCTCGCGAACAGCACCTGGAACAGCGGGTTGCGGTCGAGGCCACGCTCCGGCCGCAGTTCCTGCACCAGGCGTTCGAAGGGGACGTCCTGGTGCGCGTAGGCGTCCACGGAAGTTTTGCGGACCCGGGCGAGCAGCTCGGAGAAGCTGGGATCGCCCGACAGATCGGTCCGGATGACCAGGGTGTTGATGAACGAACCCACCAACGGGTCGAGTTCCGGGCGAATACGGCCCGCGACCGGCGTGCCGACCGCCACATCGCTCTGGCCGCTGTAGCGGCAGAGCAGGGCCTGGAAGGCGGCGAGGAGCGTCATGAACAGCGTGCTGCCGTGCTGCTGACCCAGCAGCCGCAGCCGCTCGACCAGTACGGGAGGAATCTCGAACGTGGTCCGCTCGCCCCGGCCCGAGTGGACCGGGCCGCGCGGGCGGTCGGTCGGCAGGTCCAGCGGGGCAACGCCGGAGAGCTGGCTGCTCCAGTAGTCCAGCTGGCCTTGAAGGCGGGCGCCGGTGAGCCAGGTCCGCTGCCAGTGGGCGAAGTCCGCGTACTGGATCGCCAGGGGCGGCAGCTCGTGCTCCCGGCCCTCGGTCCGGTTGCGGTAGAAGGCCGACAGGTCGTCCCACAGCAGCGGCATCGACCAGCCGTCGACCGCGATGTGGTGGACGACCACCACCAGAAAGTGGTCGTTCTCGTCGATGCGCAGCAGCGATGCGCGCAGCAGCGGGGCGGTGGTCAGGTCGAAGGGGCGCCGGATCTCGGTGTGGACGAGGTCGAGCGCGCGCTGCTCCCGGTGCTCCACTGGCCCAACTCGCAGGTCGGACATGGCCAGTTGGAACGGCTGCGCCGGTGAGACGGAAGGGCTGGGCAGTCCGTCGCGCTCGGGGAAGACGGTACGCAGGACCTCGTGCCGGCGGATCAGGTCCGCGAAGCCGTCACCGAGGGCGGCCACGTCCAGCCGGCCGCGCAGCCGGAAGACCTCATGGACGTTGTAGAGCGCGGGGTCGTCGAGCAGGCGGTCGACCAGCCACATGCGTTCCTGGGTGAACGATGCCACCTGCGCGCCCTCGGGGCGGGGCGGCACCGTCGATTCCGTGCTGCCCGCTGCGGTGTTCTTTCGCGCCGCGCGGATGCGCTGGTCGAGCAGGGCCCGTGTGGTGGACGGTACGGGGCCGGGCCGTGCGTCCGGCTGGGGACGACTGGGCTGCGCCTTCATGGGTATTGGGCCTTTCCGGCGGGAAGCGGTGCCGCGGTGGAGGGGGCGGTGCCGAGGTCGTCCAGCAGCGCCGCGTCGATGCCGTCGGCCAGCTCCGCGACGGTGGGGTGGTAGAAGAGCAGGGCGACCGGAAGGTCCACGCCGAGTGTCCGGCTGAGCTGGGACATGACCTTGGACGCGAGCAGGGAGTGGCCGCCGAGCGCGAAGAAGTCGTCGTGCACGCCGACCGGGGCGGTAACGAGCACCTCGGTCCAGATCTCCATGACGAGCAGCTCGGTCTCGGTGGGGCCGGGCGGCTCGGTCTGGGTGGGTGGGTCGGGCTGCTCGGCCTCGGTGGGTGCGCCGGACTGTCCGGGCTGCTCGCTATCGGGCCGCGCGGCGGGGCCGTATCCGCTCGCGCGCAGTCCCTGAGGCGGCTCCCACGCCGAGATCGGCCGCTCGGGGCTGCCGAGGAGGTGGTCGAGCAGGGACAGGTAGTCCTGGGCGAGCTGGTGCACCGTGTCCCGGGAGAACAGATCGGTGGCGTAGCGGATGGCGCCGGCGAAGTGGTCGCCGCGGTCCGTCAGCGAAATCTCGATGTCGAACTTCACGATGGTGTGCGGGACCTGATGGTCGCTCACCTCAAGTCCCGGCAGGTCGGCCGGGAGCGCGGGCGGCTCGTCCAACTGGAACATGACGGTGAACAGCGGGTGCTGGCCCAGGTCGCGCTCGGGCCGCAGCTCCTCCACCAGCCGCTCGAAGGGCACGTCCTGGTGGGCGTAGGCGTCCACCGCGCCTTGGCGTACGCGGCCGAGCACCTCGGTGAAGGCGGGATCGCCGGACAGGTCGCCGCGCAGGACGAGCGTGTTGACGAAGAAGCCGATCAGTGGCTCCACCTCGATCCGGGTGCGCCCGGCGATCGGTGTCCCCACCAGCACATCGGGCTGTCCCGAGTGCCGCGCGAGCAAGACCTGGAAGGCGGCCAGCAGCGTCATGAACGGCGTCACCTCATGGGTGCGGCCCAACGCCCGTATCCGCTCGGTTAGGTGCGCAGAGATCTCGACCTCGACCTGGTCGCCCCGGCCCGACCACAGCGCGGGGCGTGGACGGTCCGTCGGGAATGCCGAACGGCAGTGACCGTCCAACTGCTTGCGCCAGTAGGTGAGCTGATCCTGCAACGCCGCTCCGGCCTGGTGCTCCCGCTGCCAGCAGGCGAAGTCCGCGTACTGGACGGGCAGTTCCGGCAGCGCGACCGGACGGCCCGCGACGGCGGCCCGGTAGGCGGCCGAGAACTCCTGCCACAGCACCGACAGCGACCAGCCGTCGGCGGCGATGTGGTGGATCACCAGCAGCAACAGGTGGTCGTCGGCGGCGGTGCGGATCAGCCGGGCCCGCAGCATCGGCGCGGTGCCCAGGTCGAAGGGGGCCGCCATGTCGGCGGCCACCAGCTCCCGCGCCCGCTCCCGGGCCTGCGCCGCCGGGAGGTGCGCCAGGTCGGACACCGCCGGTACGAACGTCTCGACCGGCTCCGTGACTTGGTACGGAGTATCGTCGGCAACGACGAGTCTGCTGCGTAACACCTCGTGCCGCCGCACGACTTCGCTCAGCGCCAGCAGCAGCGCCGCCTGGTCGAGCCGGCCCCGCAGGCGGACCGCGGCCGGGACGTTGTGATCCGGTCGCCCGGGCCGCAGCCGGTCGAGGAACCACAGCCGTTGCTGTGCGAAGGAGAGTATTGCCGGAGCATCCATGCGCCGATCAGAATCAGGCATGCGGGATTCACCTTTCACGGTGATGGAAAACTCTGCAGTAACAAAGAAAGGCCCCCGCTGATTCGCGGCTTCGCGAACAGTACGGAGGATGCTAGATCACGCCTGTCGGGCTCGGCAAGATCAAGCAGGAAAATGGGAACGTCAAGAAATATTTGTGGCACTCGGCCGGGTTTCGTGGTTAGCATCACCACGGCGGAAGCCCGGCGTCCGCGCCTCGCCAGCGTTTATGGCACCCTTATCCCGGAGCGGGCAAGGTGGCACGTCGATGCTGGTCAGGAGCCATTCCGGGGAGTTCGAAGGCCCCCATCGCCGTGTGCGGACAGTATTGAGCCGGTCGCAACGCGGTGATTTCCCGGCGTAGTCGCGCGGCAATTCGTTTGTTGTCGGGGGCTGGTCGGGGTGCCCTTTTGACCCTCGGGTGTTGCCCTTTAGTGCAGAGTCGTCAGGCGGGCTGAATGATTTAAGAGAGCCCGTTGCGTGAACGCGGAGAATCCATCATGCTGCACCAGAACTTAGTGCGTTCAATTGTCGCGCACGCAACCAGTCACCCCGACGACCCGGCGCTGCTCTGGCACGGAGAAGAGACGACCTACCGCGAACTGAACGAGCTGGCGATGCGGGAGCGCACCCGGATCACCGAACTCGCACCGCGCGCGGAGGAACCGCTCGGCATCCTGACCGCCAAGTCACCGTCGGCGATCGCCCTGGTGCTCGCCTGCCTGATGGAAGGGCGGCGGTTCCTGCTGCCGTCGCCGACGCTGCCCCGGGAAACGCTGCGCGCACTCTTCGATCAGGCCGGCTGCCGGTACGTACTGTCGCCGCAGAGCGCTCCGGTGCCGCCTCGCGATCGGTCGCTCCCGTTACAGATAGGCGAGCCACACCGTACCGAACCCGCCGATGTGTCCTTCATGCTGACCACCTCCGGCTCCACCGGACAGCCGAAGATCGTGCCACTGAGCACCGGCGCGGTGGACCGCTTCACCACCTGGGCCGGCGCACAGTTCCGGATCCGCCGGGGAACGACGGTGCTCAACTACGCTCCGCTCAACTTCGATCTGTGCCTGCTGGACATCTGGACCACGCTCCAGCACGGCGGCCGCGTCGTCCTGGTCGACCCGGCACGGGCCACCCAGGGCGGCCACCTGCTCGATCTCATGGTCCGCCACCAGGTCCGACTCGTCCAAGCGGTACCGATGTTCTACCGGCTGCTCATCGACGCGGCCACCGAGCGCGGCCAGCGGCTGGAGACGGTCGAGCACGCCATCTTCACCGGCGACAGCATGCCCGCCCGCTGCCTCGCCGCACTGCCACGGCTGTTCGGCACCGCGCGGCTCTACAACATCTACGGCTGCACCGAGACCAACGACAGCTTCCTCCACGAGATCGACGGCACCGAGCCAAAGTGCGGTCCCGTCCCGATCGGTCGCCCGCTGCCCGGAGTTCACGCCGTGATCGTCGATGCCGACGGCGAGATCCTGACCGGCCCCGGAACCGGCGAACTCCATGTCGCGACGCCGTTCCAGACCGACGGCTACCTCGGCGGGGAACAGGACGCGGACCGGTTCGCGACCCACCTCCAGGGAGACGAGAAGCTGCGCTTCTTCCGCAGCGGCGATCTCGTACGCCGCGACGCAGACGGCCGCATCACCCTGACAGGACGCAACGATCACCAGGTGAAGGTCCGGGGTGTGCGGGTCAACATCCACGAAGTCGAGCAGGTGTTGCTGGCGCACCCTGATGTGATCGAGGCAGCGGCGGTGGCGGTTCCCGATCCGGTGGCCGGCCGCCTGCTGCACGGCGTCGTCCGGCGCGCCCCGGCCAGCCGGCTGAACAGCCTGGCACTGCGCCACCACTGCGCCCAACGGCTTCCCCGCACCGCGATCCCCTCGGCCCTGCGGATCGTGGACGACGCACTGCCGAGAACGTCCACCGGAAAGACCGACCGCGCGCTCGTCGAACGCGCCTACTTCTGTCCCAGCCAAACAAAGGAACGCTGACGTGAAACACACCGCGGTTGTGAAGCAGTTCATCATCGAGGAGTTCCTGCCGGATGTCAGCGTAACCGAACTGGACTCCGACTATGATCTTGTGGAAGGCGGGGTCATCGACAGCCTCGGTCTGCTCAAGACCATGGCATGGCTGGAGGACCGATTCGACCTGCGCGCCGATGAATTCGACCTCGACCCGGACAGCTTCCGCTCCGTCGATGCCATCAGCGCCTTCATCGAGCACGCCCACCAGGGCCGGCCGGAGTCCCGCTAGCCATGCACGATGCGCTCATTGCGCTGCTCACCCGGGAGCGCCCCGTCGATCAGGAGATGTGGCGGTCCTTCTGGGACCAGCTGCACAACGGCGGCCTCCAGCGCGGCGAGACGGTGGCCTTGCTGTCCTCGCTGACCACCCGCATGCCCGACCGGGAAACGCTGAGCGGCTTTCTCCGTACGCTGGACGAGCGCCGGCCGACCGTCGCCGCGCGGCTGGAGAACACCGCCAATATCGTCGGCACCGGAGGCGGCCCGAGAACGTTCAATATCTCCACCGCTTCGGCCTTCGTCGCCGCCGCGATGGGCATCCGCATCGTCAAGACCGGCTCGCGCGCGTACTCCAGCACCTGCGGTTCCCTCGACCTGCTCGAACAGCTCGGCATCGGACTGACCGCCTCCTACGAGCAGACCCATGCCGAACTGGAACGCTTCGGTATCGCCTTCCCGGGGCACTTTGTGTACCCACGCGAGGTGATGCTGCTGGCGAAGAGCGTCCTGCCGCTGGAACTGCGCAGGCTCGGCGGATTCCTCAACGCGGTCGGACCGTTCCTGGCCGCGATGCCGGTCGCGTCCCAACTCGTCGGCGTCTCGGACCCTTTGCTGCTGCCGGGGCTGCGGCACCTTGCCGCCACCGTCCCCGAGCGGAAGATCTGGCTGTGCGCCAATGACCTGGGAATCGACGAACTGGTCAGCTGTGTCGACAACGTCATCCACACCCATGACGGCACCGGCGGAATCCGGCTGCGCGCGGGCGTGCTCGTACCCGAGTCCGGCGCGATGGCCGAGCTGGCCCCGGCGTCCGGCAACGAGAGCGTGGTGGGTCACTTTCTCGATGTGGTGTCGGGCAAAGGCGCGGGTATGGCGACGCGTACCGTCCTCTTGAACGCCGCCGCACTGGCCGTCGCAAGCGGACTCAGCACCGAGTGGACCGAGGCGATCGGCGCCGCCGACGACGCCATGCGCGGTGGCGCGGCACTCGACCTCGTCCACCGCATGCGTACACAGCCGGCGCGCAAGGCGGTGGGGCGCGGTGAGTGAGTTCTTCGCGCGGCGGCCCCCGGACCAGCCAGGGCTGGCCGTGTTTCTCAACGCCGGAGATCCGCCCTTGCCCGTACTGGCCGATCTCCTGCGGATGCTGGACGACTGCCGGGTGGACTGCCTGGAATTGGCGGTGCCCTTTCCGGACTCGGTCACCGACGGAGCCATCATCCGCCGCTCGGCACAACGGGCACTGACCCACGGCATCGGGCTCGACGAGGTGCTCGACTTCCTCGGCGGGATCCGGCCTCAGCTGAATCATCTGCGCATCGCACTGCTGGCCGACTGGAGCCACACGGTCAAACCCCTTTCCGCGGAGGGCTTTGTCGGCCGGGTCGCCGATTCGGGCGCTGACGGGCTACTGGTCCACGGCCTGCCACCGCGATTACGCGCCGACTTCCGCCGAGCGGCACTGCAGGACGGGCTGCCGATGGTGGCCACCTGCTACGCCACTTCGGCAGCCGAGGTGCGGGCCGACGCCGCCGAGGCCGCCTCCGCGTACCTGTATCTCGTCGCCCACTACGGCCGCAGCGGCGGCACACTCACCGCCGACCGCCGACAACTGGCCACGGCGCTGGCCGCGTTGCGCAAGTCGGCCACCGTGCCGATCGCCGTGGGATTCGGGGTCCGCTCACAGGCCGACATCGCCATGCTGCACAGCCTCGGAGCCGACGCCGCGGTCGTCGGCAGCGCCGGAGTCGCCCGTATCGAGCACGCCCTGGCCCAACAGGCCGACGTGGTCGAGGAGTTCCACGCCTTCGTGCGCTCCCTTTCACCGTATTCACCCACTGGGTAGGAGGTTCACCCCATGATTGTCCGACGCCTTGACGAAGTGACGACCGTGGACTGGGGCAACGGGCTCAGCCGCAGATTTCTTCTCGAATCCGACGGCATGGGCTACTCGATGACCGACACCACCGTACGCGCCGGCACCAAGTCCCGACTGGAATACCGGCGCCACCTGGAAGCCTGCTACTGCATCAACGGCAGGGGAGAGGTGGTGGATTCCGACGGCACCTCACACCCGATCGAACCCGGCACGCTCTACGCACTCGATGAGCACGACGCCCACTTTCTGATCGCGAGCCCAGAAGAAGACCTCCGGCTGGTGTGTGTGTTCTCGCCCGCATTGCGCGGCGGCGAACGGCACAGCCTGGACTCGGCCGACTTCTCCCAGTACTGACAGGGACCGCGACACGTGAACAGCTGGAACGCCGACCAGAAGGCTTTGCGCCAGGGGATCGGCCGTTGGTGCGAGGCGCTCAGCGCGGGCCATATCGAGCGGGACGCCGAAGGTGTCTTTCCGCGGGAGCAGTGGAAGGCCGTCCAGGAGTCAGGAATTCTGGGGCTGCCGTTCGAGGAGCAGTGGGGCGGACTCGGCCAGGACCTGCTCACCACCATGTACGTGCTGGAGGAACTCGGCACGGGATGCCGCGACGGCGGACTGAACTTCTCGGTCGCCACCCACATGGTCAGCTCCGGCATTCCCCTGCAACGGTTCGGGTCCCAGGCACTCAAAGAGCGCTATCTGCCGGGGATCTGCTCGGGAGAGACGATCGGAGCCCACGCGATCAGCGAGGCCGACAGCGGCTCCGACGCGCTGGCCATGCGGACGACGGCGACCCGCGACGGCGAGGATTTCGTCCTGCGGGGCAGCAAGGCTTTTGTCAGCAACGGCCCGGTAGCCGACGTATTCGTGGTCTACGCCCGCACGCACCCCGACGGCGGGCCCCTCGGCATCACCGCCTTCGTCGTCGAGCCGGACACCCCAGGGCTCGTCATCGGAGCACCCGTCGCCAAGATGGGGCTCAGAACCTCACCCGTCAGCGAACTGCACTTCGACGACTGCCGCATCCCCGCATCCGCCGTCCTCGGCCGGATCGGCTCCGGATTCCTGATCCTGGACCACGTGATGAAGTGGGAGATTCTCTGCTCCTTCATCATCACCACCGGACAGATGCGGTACCGGCTCGACCGCTGCGTCGCATACGCCAAGGAACGCACCCAGTTCGGCCATCCGATCGGCTCGTACCAGTCCATCTCCCACAAGATCGTGGAGATGAAGATCGGCCTCGACACCGCCCGGAAATGGCTCTACGACACGGCAGCCCGGCTGAGCGACGGCGAGAACGTCACCACCGACATCGCCATCAGCAAACTGCTCGCCAGCGAAAGCAACCTCGCCTCCGCACTGGCGGCCGTGCACATCTTCGGCGGCAGCGGATACCTCACCGACCACGGCCTGGAAAAGGACCTGCGCGACGCGGTGGCAGGACCGATCTACTCCGGCACCTCGGAGATCCAGCGCAATCGCATCGCGGCGATGCTGGGGCTGTGACACCTGATGCTGGTCAAGATATGCGGAGCCACCTCGGCCGGGGACGTGGCACTGCTCGATACGGCCGGAGCCGATCTCGTCGGCCTCTGGCACGGCATTCCGGGCGGCCACGCGGACCTGCCGTTGCGTGCACTGTCCGCACTGGCTGCGGCCGCACAGCGCACGGCACGGCTCAAGCCGGTCCTCGTCACCTTCCTCGACGACGTCGGCGTACTGCACGAAACAATGGCCACCGCCGGGCTGCGGTGGGTCCAACTGCACGGCTACCAGCCGCCGGGCACGGTCCGCGCGCTGAAGAGCGGCGCCGATCTCACCGTCGTCAAGGTGCTGCACCTCGGCGCGGACGGGTGTGTCGAGCGGCCCCTGATCCCGTCGTACGAGCGGGCGGGCACGGATCTCTTCCTGCTGGACGCGGTGGCCGCGGACGGCCGCGTCGGCAGCACCGCGCAACAGCTCGACGGCAACGCCGTCCTCGACATCGCGGACCGTATGACGCGGCCCTTTCTGCTCGCCGGCGGAATCTCGGCCGCCAACCGAAGGGACTACCAGGCCGTGCCGGCACACCCCCTGTTCCTGGGCGTCGACGTGGACACAGCGGCCAGAGGACCCGGCGGAGGGCTGCGGGCCGATCGGGTCGCGGCCGTACGGCGAGGCTGGCGGGCAGCGGACGGCACCGAGGCGGCGACGTGACGGCGGCGTTCATCGAGGCGTTACGGGATGCCCGCCGGCCAGTGATCATGGAGCTCAAGCGGCAGAACGCCGCGGGCCGGGACCTGTTCGGCGGCCGCCCGGCCGCTCGTATCGCCGCCGCCTACGAGCAGGCCGGAGCGCCGTGCCTGTCCGTGGTGACCGGCCGGTGGTTCGGCGGCACCCAGGACCTGCTGCGCGACGTCGCACAGGCGAGTCAACTCCCGGTCCTTCAGAAGGACTTCATCGTCCGCCGCAGCCAACTGACCCAGGCGCGGGAGTTGGGCGCAGCCGCCGTCCTGCTCACCGCGGCCCTGCTGCCCCGGACCACCCTGGGCAACCTGATCGACCACACCGTGCGGCTCGGCCTGACCCCGTTCGTCGAGGTGGCCACCGAGGAGGAGATCCGCCGCCTACCGCGCGCCGAGGACTGCGTGGTCGCGGTGAACAACAAGAACATCGCCACCCGCGAACGCGGCACGGGCGACATCGGGCGCAGCACGTCGCTGCTGCCCGCGGTGCTGCGCAGCGGCACCCGCTGCCCGGTGAGCGCCGGAGGAATCCAACACCCAAGCGAGGCAGCCAAGTTGATCCAGGCGGGCTTCACCGGAGTGCTCATCGGCACGGGCCTGCTGCGCGCCGACAGCCCGCCGGACTGGCTGGACGCCTTCGACCGCTGCCGCGAACCGGCTCCGCCCGCCCGCCGCCCTGGCGGATCCCACCCCAACGACACCCGGAGGTAATGGCGTGACCAGCGAAGCACCCGAGCAGTGGAAGGTCGTCGTCAACGACGAGGAGCAGTACTCGATCTGGTCCGCCGACCGCGAGTCGCCCGCCGGCTGGCGCGACATCGGCGTCCGCGGCGCGAAGGACGAGTGTCTGGCGCACATCGATCGCATATGGACCGATATGCGCCCCCTGAGCCTGCGGCCGCAGAACACCGCGGAAACCGGTGCACGGTGAACCCGGCACTCGCCCAGCACGACGGGACCCGCGCGGCGCAGCCCCTGCTCTCCACCACACTGACCATGCCGCACTCCGAGGCGCAAGGCTGGGTCGTCGTCGACTCCATGGTCGACGGGCTGGCCATGGGCGGCACCAGAATGACGTCGACGGTGACCGAGAGGGAACTGGCCGACCTCGCCCGGTCCATGACCCACAAGCTGGCACTGGTCGGCCTACCCATCGGCGGAGCCAAGGCCGGAATCGCGCCCCGGCCGGGAGCCGCCCTCCACCGGCACACAGTGATGCGAGAGTTCGGCCGCGCCGCGGCCCCGCTCCTGCACGGCGGGGTCTATCTGGGCTGCGACCAGGGCACCACATACGCCGACCGCCAACTGGCCTTCGACGCCGCCGGGTACGACGTCGCCCACCGGCCAGGGGCCACCCGCCTCACCGTCGGCTGGGCCGAACTGTGGGACCACATGGCCGACATCACCGGGTACGGGGTGGCCGTCGCAGTCCTCGGCGCCCTGCGCGCCTCCGGTGCCCTCGGCCCGCAGCGCATCGTCATCCAGGGCTTCGGCACCGTCGGGCGCGCGGTGGCCCGCCATCTGTCCGACCGCGGCCACCGGGTGGTGGCAGTCGCCGACGTACGGGGCACGATCGAGGACCAGCACGGGCTGCCCGTCGCCGAACTCACCGCGCTCACCAGCAGCGACGGCACCATCGACCGGTCCCGGCTGCCCGCGGCGGCCACGGTGCACGCGTCCGCGCGGGCCTGGCTGCACGTCGAGGCCGACGTCCTGGTGCTGGCGGCCTCCGCGGCCGCGGTCGACGAGGACGCGGTCCCCGCGGTCCGCGCGAAGACGGTGGTCGAGGGCGGCAACATGAGCTGCACCGGGCCGGCCCGCCGGCTGTTGCGCGAGGCGGGCCACACCGTGCTGCCGGACGTGGTCGTCAACGTCGGCGGCGCGGCGGCCACCGGCTGCGTCCTCGCCGGACTGGCCCCCTCCGACCTGCCACTCCCAAAGCTGTCCGCATGGCTGCGCGAATGGGTCGCCACCCGAATCGCCGCAAACTGCGCACTCGTACAGGAGCTGAGCACCTCGGGCAGCACCGACCCGGTCACGCACCTGCTCGCTTCACACAGCGCCCGGGCGTGAGGAGCGGTCGGTCCTCCACCCGCCGCTCGGCAGATGGAGGACCGACCCCAGTCCTGGCCCCAGCGCCCGGTGGCCGGAATCAGCTCCAGCGCTGGTGCTTGAGGCCGCCGCCGTGGCCCGCGCTCACCATGCCCTGGGCCTGGCCGTTCTGTCCGTCGGCACCAGTTGGCGCGTACTTCTTGTGCGCTGCGACGAATCATCGGCTCCACGGCGGGCGCCACACTCGCTGAATCCGCCCAGCCGAAAGGAGCCCAGCATGGCCACGGCACCCCGCGACGCCGCCGAACTGCACCACCGCAGCACCGTCGCCGACACGCACAACGACCTGCTCTGCGCGGTCACGGCCCGGCCCACGGACCGGTGGTCGGCGTTCTTCCGCGAACAGTGGCTGCCCCAACTGCGCGACGGCGGCGTGGACATACAGGTGCTGCCGGTGTTCATCGACGACGCCTACCGGCCCGAGGGAGCGCTGCGGCAGACCCTGCGCATGATCGAGGCCGCACACCGGCTCGCCGCCGGCAACGCCGACGCGGTACGGCTCTGCGGCGACGGCGCCGAGGTGGACGCCGCTCTGGAAGAGGACAGGATCGCGCTGGTACTCGCGCTGGAGAGCGCGCCCGGCATCGGCGAGGACGTAGAACTGCTGGAAACGCTCCACCGACTCGGCGTACGGATCGCCTCCCTCGCGCACTTCGGGCGTACGGCGCTGGCCGACGGCAGCGGTGAGGACGCGACCGGGAGCCGCCTCACCCGGGCGGGCGTGGCCGCCGTCGCCGAGATGGAGCGGATCGGCATGATCTTCGACATCAGCCACCTCGGTGCCGCCGGAGTCGAGCACGTACTGGAGCTGGCCACCCGGCCGGTCATCGCCACACACTCCTCGGCGCGGGCGCTGCGCGACCACCACCGCAACCTCACCGACGACCAGGTCAAGGCGGTCGCCGTGAACGGCGGTGTGGTGTGCGTGAACTTCTTCGCGCCGTTCCTGCACGAGCACGACCACACCGTCGACCGCCTCGTCGACCACATCGAGCACCTCGCGGACGTCGCGGGCATCCAACACGTGGGACTCGGGCCGGACTTCGTCCAGGAAGTCCTGGCCGACACCACGCCGCCCTGCTGCACGCACACCGTCATCGAAGGCGTCCGCACGGACCAGTACCTGCCCGGCCTTGAAGGCCCCGCCGGACTTCCCCTGGTGACCGAGGGCCTGCTGCGGCGCGGCTGGACCGACGACGCCGTCGCCCAGGTGCTGGGCGGAAACGTCCTCCGCCTCTTCCGCGACGAGCTTGGGCGCTCGGCGGCCTGACGCCCCGCGGCCTGACCATCACCACCGTCCCCGACCTCCGAAGGCTGACCGGCATGGCCGTACCGCAACCGCGACCTCAACTGTCTCCACTCGTCAGCGACTTCGAGGCAGCGCTGCCCAAGATGCTCGCCGACATCGAACAACTGGTGCGCTGTGAGTCACCGTCCGCCGACCTGGCAGCCGTGGCGCACAGCGCCGACGTGGTGGCCGAGGTGGGGGCCGCCCATCTGGGCGCCGCCCCTGAGCGCATCGTGCTGGACGGATGCACTCATCTGCGCTGGCGGCTCGGCGACGGGCCGCGCCGCGTCCTGGTCGTCGGGCACCACGACACGGTGTGGCCCATCGGATCGCTGGCCACCCACCCCTTCGGCGTCGAGAACGGACAGCTGCGCGGGCCCGGCTGTTTCGACTTGACTCCTCCCCCTCGTGATCGTGGGGGATTCCTAGCTCACGTCGCCTGCGGTCCGGCGGACCAGCAGGTCTTACACGATCAGCGCTAGCCGGGTTGAAGACCAGCCCGGACCAGCATCACATGCGCGGAGTTCTTGTCCCTGGGCGAGACGGCTCCGCACGCAGTGCAGGCATACGTTCGTTCTGAGAGAGGTAGTGCGTGCTTGGTTCTCGCTGCGCACTGCGCACAGTCCATCGTGGTGTGCGCGGGGTGTACCAGATGCACATCCCGCCCGTGCTTGCGGCCCATCTCGACCAGGGCCGCCTTGGTGGCGGCGATGGCCGCATCAGCGGCCTTGCGGGCCATGGTGGACTGGGCAAGGAACCTCGGGCGGAAGTCCTCGACCGCCAGGGCGTCGTGGTCGCGGACAACCTTCTTGGCCCACTTGCGGGCGGTGTCCTGCCGTTGCCGGGCCACCTTCTTGTGCCACTTCGCCGTCTGTTTCTTCGCGGCCTGGTAGCCCTTCGATGCGGGCTGCCCTCGCTGGGGCTTGCGGCGGGCCATCATCCGTTGGTAGCGGGCCAGTTTGGTTGCCGCGGTACGCCCGTGCTGGGGGTGGGGAAGGTCGTGGGCGTCGGATGTGGTGGTGGCGGTCTCCTTGACGCCCCAGTCGATTCCGATCGCACGGCCCGTGGCGGGCAGGGTCTCGGTCACTGCGGGGACGACGAAGGACGCGTACCAGTGTCCGAGGCTGTCGCGGTACACCCGTACGCTGGACGGTGGCGCGGGCAGGTTTCGCGACCACACCACGGTCACCGGGATGCCGCCCGCCAGGTGCAGACGCCCGTCCTTGATCCGGAATCCACGCCGGGTGTATTCGAGAGTCGGCAGCGCCTCGCGCTTCTTCTTGTATTTCGGCATCCCGGCCCGCTGCCGCATCGGCACCTTGACTTTGATGTCCTTGAGGGCCTTGGCCCGGGACTTGCCGAAGTCGCGTATCAGCTGCTGCTGGGGTACGCAGGCGCCCTCACGCAGCCACTGGGTGCGGGCGCGTGCCCCGGTCAGCATCGCAGCGAGCTGCACCGGCCCGCAGGTTTGCTTGTCCACGCCTTCGGGCCGGGCCTTGTTCCACGCTCCGATCTGCCTGGACTTGGCCACGCACTCGTTCCACACCCAGCGGCACCGGTCCCACTCCGCTTCGAGTGCGGCGCGGGCGGTCGACGACAAGCGAAGTCGGTAGGTGAACCGGGCATGCCCGATCTCCCCGCGAGCCTTCGATTCCGTCGTCACGACAATCAACCTACCCGGGAGGTCCGACAGTCCAGATCCCCTGCCCTGTGCGGGCTGCCTCGCCACCGTTTCGGGCAGGCACCGATCCGCCCTGGCGGCGGATCGGCTCTCCCTGCCCCGCTCCCGCGGGAGCTTCGTTCCTCCCCCGGTTAAAAGCCGGGGGTGCCCACGAAGGAGACCTGATGAAAGCCGGTGTGGCCATGGCCTTCCACGCGGTCGCCGCGCTCGGCCCCCTCGGCGGTGCCGACGGCGTGACCGTACTGATCACCGGTGACGAGGAACTCGGCTCGCCCACCTCCCGGGTGCTCATCGAGGCCGAGGCCCGCGGCTGCGAGGCGGCGCTGGTCCTGGAGGCCTCGGGGGACGGCGGGGCGCTGAAGACGGAACGCAAGGGCGTCTCGCTGTACGAGGTCGCGGTGCGCGGCCGCGCGGCCCACGCCGGACTCGAACCGCACCGCGGGGTGAACGCGAGCATCGAGGCGGCGCACCAGATCCTCGCCGTCGCCGCGCTCGGGGACGACATCGCCGGGACCACCGTCACCCCGACCCTGCTGGCCGCGGGAACCACCACCAACACCGTTGCCGCACAAGGGAAGTTCGCCGTGGATGTGCGGGCGAGTCACGCCGCCGAGCAGGATCGCGTGGACGCCGCGATACGAGCGCTGCGGCCGGTGCTCGACGGCGCCGGCGTCGCCGTCACAGGAGGGCCCAACCGGCCGCCGCTGCCCGCCGCCGCCTCGCGCGACCTGTTCGCCCGCGCGGCCCGCCTCGCCGACGAGCTGGGCGTCGGGCCGCTGACCGCGCTCGCCGTCGGTGGCGCTTCCGACGGCAACTTCACCGCGGGGGTCGGTACGCCGACCCTGGACGGGCTCGGCGCGGTCGGCGGGGGAGCCCACGCCGACCACGAGCACGTCGAGGTGGCCGAACTGCCCCGGCGTACCGCCCTGTTGACGGCGCTGCTGCGGGACGTGCTCGATCCCGCCACTCGATGCTCCCACGCCCACTTCCCCTCCCACTCCCACTCCCACTCGCACCCCCACTCCCGCGGGAAAGAAGACGACGCCCGTGATTGATCTGTCCAGCGACACGAGTCGCCCCGCCGTCCCAGGGGGCCTGGCCGCCGAGGCCGCAGCCGCGGCCGACTCCGCGGCCCGCGCCGCGCGTATTCACGTGCGCCAACTCACCGGCCTCGCCCAACTGGAGGACGTACGGCGGCTCTACGAGACCATCTGGCGGCCCGACGGAGCGGCCCCGCCGATGACGACCGAACTGCTGCGCGCGCTCAGCAAAGCGGGCAGCTACGTGGGCGGTGCCTTCGACGGTGACGCACTCGTCGGCGCCTGCGTCGGGTTCTTCTCCTCGCCCGCCGACGGAGCCCTGCACAGTCACATCGCCGGAGTGGCGCCAGGGCTGCGCGGCCGCAACGTCGGCTACGCGCTGAAACTGCACCAGCGCGCCTGGGCGCTGCGGCACCAACTCACCCGAATATCCTGGACGTTCGACCCGCTCGTGCGCCGTAACGCCTACTTCAACCTTGGCAAGCTGGCCGCCGTACCCACCGAGTACCTGCCCAATTTCTACGGCCGGATGAACGACGGCATCAACGGCGCCGATGACACCGACCGCCTTCTGGTCACCTGGCGCCTGGACGCCCCCGAAGTCGTCGTGGCCTGCGCGGGCCGGCCCCCGGCCCGCAGCGCGGCAGGCGCCGTCACCGGCCTCGCCGTCTCCCCGTGCGGCCACCCGCTGCCCGGCACGCTCGACGGCCCGGCCGTCCTGGTCGCCGTCCCCGGCGACGTGGAGCGGCTGCGCGCCACCGACCCCGCCTGCGCCGCCGCCTGGCGCTCCGCGCTGCGCGACGTGCTCGGCGGACTGCTCGCCGACGGCGCGCGGATCACCGGCTTCGACCGGGCGGGCCGCTACCTCGTCGAAAGGGAGCACATCGCATGAAGAGGAAGCACGCCATATGAAGAGGAAGCACAGCGCATGGGGGAGGAGCGCATGAAACTCACCGGAGTGGAGATCCGCCGCATACGGATGCCGCTGGTGGCACCGTTCAGGACCTCGTTCGGCACCCAGACCGTCCGCGAGGCGCTGATCCTGCGCGCCGTCACCGCCGACGCCGAGGGCTGGGGCGAGTGCGTCGCGATGAGCGACCCGCTGTACTCCTCCGAGTACGTCGACGCCTGCGCCGACGTACTCACCCGCTTCCTCGTCCCTGCCCTCGCCGCCCGCCGCGACAGGCTCGACGCGGCCACCGTCGCGCCCGCGCTCAGCCCCTTCAAGGGACACGCGATGGCGAAGGCCGCGCTCGAAATGGCCGTCCTGGACGCCGAGTTGCGCGAGCGCGGGATGCCGCTCGCCCGCGAGCTGGGTGCCGTACGGGAGCTGGTGCCCTGCGGAGTCTCGGTCGGGATCATGGGGTCGGTCCCGGAGCTGCTGGAGGCGGTCGCCGCGTACCTCGACACCGGCTACGTACGCATCAAGCTGAAGATCGAGCCGGGCTGGGACATCGCACCGGTACGCGCCGTACGCGAACGCTTCGGCGACGACGTGCTGCTCCAGGTCGACGCCAACACCGCCTACACCCGCGCCGACGCCCGCCACCTGGCGCGGCTCGACCCGTACGACCTGCTCTTGATCGAGCAGCCGCTGCCCGAGGAGGACCTGCTCGGCCACGCGGCCCTCGCCCGCCAGGTGCGTACGCCGATCTGCCTGGACGAGTCCATCACCTCGGCCCGCGCGGCCGCCGACGCGATCGCCCTCGGTGCCACCAGCATCGTCAACATCAAGCCCGGCCGGGTCGGCGGCTATCTCGAAGCCCGCCGCATCCACGATGTGTGCGCGGCCCACGGGGTGCCCGTGTGGTGCGGCGGCATGCTGGAAACCGGCCTCGGCCGAGCCGCCAACCTCGCCCTCGCGGCACTCCCCGGCTTCACCGTGCCCGGCGACACCTCCGCCTCCGACCGCTACTACCGCACCGACATCACCGAGCCGTTCACCCTCCAGGACGGCCATCTCCCGGTGCCGACCGGCCCCGGCATCGGCGTGGACCCGCTCGCGGACGCACTCGGCGGGGTGACCGTCTCCACGCAGTGGATCCCGGTGTGAAGCGGCCGTGACGGGGGTCATGACCTGTGCCGGAGCTCATGAAGCGGCCGTGACGGGGCTGCCGGGGCTGCCGGGCACCGCTGTGTGCCGGGCGCGGGGCACGGCCCCACCCCCACGCTCGGCACTCCGCATTCGGTACTCCGCACTCCGCATTCCGCACTGTTCCGCGCGCCGGACACCGCGTAGGATCATCTCCCATACGGCGTATAAGAGACCGATTCTCGCCCCCCGCGACAGGAAGCGCGCTCATCCCGGTGACCACCCACTCCCGAGCCGGCCTCCGGCGCGTCCTGGAGGACCTCGGCCCCACCCTCCTCGACCTCGTCAGCGGTGACCTGGACCGCGCCGAGGACATCGGCGGCGTCGTCATCCACGACCCGCACGACGAATCCGTACCGCCGCGCCGGGCGCTCGTCCTCGGAGTCGCCGTGTACGAACCGGCGCAGATCGTCCGGCTGTTGGACACCCTCGCAGAGCAAGGCGCCGCGGGGCTCGTCGTGCGCGGGCCCGTCGCCGCGGACCAGGAGGTCACCGCGGCGGTACGGCGATCCGGCGTCGCGCTGCTCAGCCTGACCCGCGGCGCCTCCTGGGCGCAGCTCGCCGCGATGCTGCGCTCGCTCACCGCCGAGGGCGACGTGGGGGAGACGGGGCGGGAAACGCTCGGCGGCATCTCCTCCGGGGACCTGTTCGCCCTGGCCAACGCCATCGGGGCACTGCTGGACGCACCCGTCACCATCGAGGACCGCAGCTGGCGGGTGCTCGCCTTCTCCGGGCGCCAGGACGAGGCCGACTCCTCGCGCGTGGAGACCATCCTGGGCCGCCAGGTGCCCGAACGCTTCACCCGCGTACTGGAACAACGCGGCGTCTTCCAGGCGATGTACCGCAGCGAGCGGCCCGTCTACGTCGAACCTGTCGTGGCGGGCGAGGGCGACGAGACCGGACTGCCGCGCGTGGCGCTCGCCGTCCGCGCGGGGGACGAGATCCTCGGCTCCATCTGGGCCGCGGTACGCGAACCGCTCAGCGCCGAACGCGAGAGAGCGCTGCGCGACGCGGCCAAACTCGTCGCGCTGCACCTGCTGCGGCTGCGCGCGGGCGCGGACGTCGAACGCAGGCTGCGCGCCGACCTCGTGGGCACGGCCCTGGAGGGCGGGCCCGGCGCGGGAGAAGCCGTCGCCCGCCTGGGCCTGGCCGCACAACCGGGCGTGGTGCTCGCCCTCGCCGTCGCCGACCGCCCCGACGGCGACCGGTGCGCCGCCCGGCACGCCCGGTACGTCAGCGAACGCCAGCGCCTGGCCGACGCGTTCGCGATGCACCTCACCGCCGCCCACCCCCGCTCGGCCGCCGCGCTCGTCGGTGACGTCGTCTACGGCATCGTCCCGGTCCCCGCGGGCCGCCCGGACGCCGAGGAGCGGGCGGCCCGCGTCGCGCGGGAATTCCTGGAACGCGTCGGCGAGCGTCGGCAACTGCGCATCGGCGTCGGCCCGCTCGCACGCGACAGCACCGCCCTGCCCATGGCACGCGCCGGCGCCGACCGGGCACTACGGGTCCTGCGCGCGGGCGAAGGGACCCGCTCGGTGGCCCGCATCACCGACGTACTCGTCGAATCCCTGCTGATCGAACTCGCCGACGTCATCGCCGAACGCGGCGACCCGCCATCAGGCCCCGTCGCCCGCCTCCTCGCGTACGACGCGGCACACCACACCAGTCTGGTCGCCACGCTACGGGCCTGGCTCGACGCATTCGGCGACGTGGCCGCCGCCTCCGCCGCCGTCCACGTCCACCCCAACACCTTCCGCTACCGCCTGCGCCGCCTCGCCGAGGTCGGCGACCTGGACCTCACCGACACCGACGCCCGCTTCGCCGCCATGCTCCAGCTACGCCTGTGGCCGCACGACCGACCGTCATAGACGCCTTGAGACGCCTTTAGGTGCTACGAGAGTTGGGCGCGCCATTGTGCCGGACCGCGGCGGCCATCGCGAGGACGTGCCGGGGGCGGGAAGGCGACCCCACCAAAGCCGTTGAGCAACGGCACGCCGTAGCGGGCCTTCTCGTTCTTGCCGGGGACAGGCCCTCCCGCCCCTGCGGGGAACGGCCACAGCCGGCCCCGACGCTCACCACGCTCACCGCGACGCCCTGCGCAGCAAGTACTCCCGCTCCGGCAGGCTCAACGTCAGCCGCGCGGCCCGCCGGTAGTGCTCGCGGGCCCGATCGTGCTCACCGGCCAGGTCGAGCAGGTGCCCGCGCACCGCGTCCAGCCGGTAGTGCCCGGCGACCCGCTTGTCGCCGTCGAGCGTGGCGAGCAGGGCCAGCCCCTCGGCCGGACCGTGCACCATCGCGGTCGCGATCGCGCGGTTCAGGGTGACCATCGGGTTCGGCGCGGTCCGGTCCAGGAGCTTGTAGAGGATCAGCACCTCGGCCCAGTCCGTCTCCTCGGTGGACGGCGCCTCGTCGTGGATCGCGGCGATCGTGGCCTGCAACAGGTACGGCCCGGCAGGCCCCTTGGGCAGGGTGCCGGAGACCAGCGCGACGCCCTCCTCGATCCGCGCGCGATCCCACAGACTGCGGTCCTGCTCGGCGAGCGGCACCAGCACGCCGTCCGCGCTGCGCGTCCCGCGCCGGGCATCGGTGAGCAGCATCAGCGCGAGCAGCCCGGCGACCTCGCCGTCCTCCGGCAGCATCCGGCGCACTTCGCGGGCGAGCCGGATGGCCTCCGCGGCCAGCTCGACCCGTTGCAACTCGGGCCCGGAGGACGCGGTGTAGCCCTCGTTGAAGATCAGATACAGCACCTGCAGCACCGCCGGCAGCCGCTCGGGACCGTCCGGGAAACCAGCACCCTTGATCGTCTGCTTCGCCCGGCTGATCCGCTGCGCCATGGTGGCCTCCGGCACCAGGAACGCGTGCGCGATCTGGGCCGTGGTGAGGCCGCCGACCGCCCGCAGCGTCAGCGCCACCTGCGAGGGCGCCGACAACTTCGGGTGGCAGCACAGGAACAGCAGGCGCACCGTGTCGTCGACATGCCGGGACGGGTCGTCGCCCGGCGGGGGCTCCCTGCTGACGGCCAGTTCGCGCTCCCGGCGGGCCGCCTCGCTGCGCCAGTGGTCGGTCAGCCTGCGGGTGGCAACCGTGACCAGCCAGCTCGCGGGCCTGCTCGGCACCCCCTGTTCCGGCCACTGCACCGACGCCGCGAGCAGCGCCTCCTGGACCGCGTCCTCGCAGGCCTCGAACTGCCCGTACCTGCGGACAAGCGTGCCGAGGACCCGCGGCGCCAGGCCGCGCAGCAGGTCCTCGATCGCACCGCTCACGGACGAGGGCTCACAGATCGGCCCCGGACGAGAACATCACCGGCCGGATCTCGATCGACAGGCCCTTGATCCGGGTGTCCGGGATGAGCTTGGCGATCTCGACCGCGCGCTCCTTGCTCTCGCAGTCGACCAGGTAGAAGCCGCCCATGAACTCCTTGGCCTCGATGAACGGCCCGTCGGTGACGGCAGGCGTGCCTCCGGTGCCGGTGACGACGGTCGAGTTCGCCGGGTCGGCGAGCGCCTGGGTGAGGACGAATTCCCCCGAGTCCTTGACGGTCTTCATGAACTCGCCATGGCCCTCTATGACGAGCTTGCGCTCCTCCTCCGAGAGGGCATCCAGGATCTCCTGGTTGACCTGCATGATCAGGAGGTACTTCATATCCGTGCTCCTTGCGTCGGCTTCCGCCCCGGTGGCGGCTCGCCAGAGAGTCGGAGCCACCCGGCGCCTTTCGACATCGCCTCGACATCGCCCGGCGAGCAAATCTGGACGAGGGGGGAACACCCCTGCCCGTCCCGTCCGTTCGCGTTGCTCGCGAAGAGCTCCTGGACACGGTGCAGCAAGGCTTCCCGTACCGCGTCCGGCGACACGACCGTCAGGGGTGTGGCCAGGCCGAGAAGGTACGTGGCGAGCCCTTCCGCGTCGGGACCGCCGATGTCGACGAGCGTGGCGTCGGGGCCTTCGGGACGGTGGGAACCGACCGACGACGGGATCAGCCGCAGGGCTTGGTCCATGGGCAGCGGGAGGCGGATCGTCGCCTGGAGCGGGTAGGGGCCGGTCGCGAGGGAGCGGGAGACGAGCAGCGCCGGGTCGGGCGGGTCCAGGAGTTCCACCGGGTGCCCGGTGGTTCGCAGCCGCTCGACCCTGTCGGCCCGGAAGGTCCGCCACTGGGCTCGTGCGACGTCCCGGGCGACGAAGTACCACCGGCGTTCGGTGCGCACGAGGCGGTACGGGTCGACGTCCCGGACCGTGGCTCTTCCTTCCCAGTCGCGGTACGACAGCCGGGCCCGCTCACCCCGACGGCATGCGGCCGCCAGCTCCAGCAGCAGGCCGGCCGAGATCTGCGGCTCATCGGCTCTGGGCGTGTGGACGAAGGCGTCGTCCATCTCGCCCAGCCGGACCGCGATCCGCTGCGGCAGGACCTGCCGCAGTTTCAGCAGTGCCGACAGCGCGGCCTGGTCGCCGCCGAGAGCACCGCTGAGCGCGGCCTCGCGCAGCCCGACGGCCACGGCGAGTCCTTCCTCGTCATCGAGGATCAGCGGGGGAACCCGGGCTCCGGCCCGGAGGCGATAGCCGCCCCATGGGCCGGGGTCGGACTCGATGGCGTAGCCGAGTTCCCGGAGCTTGGCGATGTCGCGCCGGACCGTACGTTCGGTCACGTCCATCCGCCCGGCCAGTTCACCGCAGGTCCACGACGGCCGGGCGGCCAGCAAGGAGACCAATCGCAGCAGGCGGGCGGATGCGCTGATCACGATCCGGAGTGTTCCACACGACCAGGACCGGACCTGTCCTGGTCCCGCCCTAGCGTCACCTCCATGACCACGACAGACACCTCCGCTGCCACCGCCCTCACGTTCCGCTACGCGGCCGTCACCTTCGACTGCCCGGACCCCGCCGAACTGGCCCACTTCTACGGCGAGATCCTCCACCTGCCCACCGTCTTCTCCACCGACCACTTCGTCCTGCTCGGCCAAGAGGCCGGAGCCGGACTGGGCTTCCACCGCCTGCCCGACTACCGCCGCCCCACCTGGCCGGCCCCCGCCCAGGAAAAGCAGGCCCACATAGAACTGGGCGTCGACGACCTGGATGCCGCCGAGACCCACCTCCTCGCCCTGGGCGCCACCAAGCCCGCCTTCCAACCGTCCCCCGACCGCTGGCGCGTCCTACTGGACCCCGCAGGCCACCCACTCTGCATCTCCACCCTGGCCTGAGCCCGGCCTCAATACCGAAGAACCCGCAGCCGTCCGTGCCGCTGCCCAAGCCTGCGGCCCGACCCGCGGCGGGTTCCCCGCCCGCACCGCCCTGGCCACCGCCCGCCCAGGACTTGGAGCCCACCGCCGCGGCCCGGAGCGCTGCTGCGATGCGCACGGGTGGCGGTGCGGCCCGGCGCTCCGGTGCGCTTCCCGTGCCGCGGTGGAAGTTCGGCCGCCGGGCGCGGGGTGGCTTGGGTGGTGCCGAGTGCTCCCGTATCGGGGGGAGGGGGCGGTGGGGGAGGTGGTGGAATCTTCGCAAGGTGTCACATCGCTACCGACCGAGTGGTGTCAGAGTGGCGCCAGTGTGACGCCATGGTGATGGATGCTCTGCAGCCCTGCGGAATGGGGAGCATGTGCGCGTACTGCGTGGTTGTTGCGGTGGTGCTCTAAGGGTGGCCGACCTTACTCGATGGGGGAGTGGCGCCCTGAAAGTCGCACCTTCTGTGCCGACTGGCATCACCGTAGCGCCAAGTCTGCTCGCGATGGCGCCATATGTGTGCCATGATGGCGTCATGGACCTCGCTCCGCATGTCGACAACCTCCGGCATGAGCTCGTGGTCGCCGCGGAAACCGGCGGCGACGAGGCTCGTGCCCTGACCGAACAGCTCACCGCGCAGCTGTCATCGGCCGCCCGGCTGACGCTGCTCAACGCCTTGTCCGCAGCCATGGGCGAGGTCTCCCTCGACCTCGCGCCGGGATCGGTCACCATGCGACTGCGCGGGCCCGACCCCGAGTTCGTGGTGACGCTGCCGCCCGCCTTGGAGCCGTACGAGACGGCGCGGGCAGGCAACGGCGCGCCGGCCGGCGGCGGGCGGACTTCCGCGCCATCCGTCCCTGCGGACGGCGAGGAGGGCGGCAGGGTACGGATCAACCTCCGGCTCCCCGTCCACCTCAAGGCCCGAGTCGAGGGCGCCGCGGGCCAGGAGGGACTCTCCGTCAACGCCTGGCTGGCGCGGGCCGTCGCCCTCGCCCTCGAACCCGGCGGCTACGTCGGCCCGCCCGGCCACCGGCGGCACATGGGCCAACAGGACTACGCCGGCTGGGTCCACTAGCCCGGCCCGCTGCGCCGCAGCACTTCACTCTCACCCGCTCTACCAGCGGGAACGCACACCACTGCCACAAGGACAGGACAGCCATGCCTACGTTCGACACTCCCCAACCGCTCTTCGCCACCGTCGAGTTCGACATCGTCAATGCCCGGATCACCGCGAGCGAGCGCACGGACACGGTGGTGGAGGTGCTGCCGAGCGACGCCACCGACAAGGCCGATGTGCAGGCCGCGGAACAGACCGAAATCACCTGCTCCGGCGGCAAGTTGCAGGTCAAGGGACCGAGGAAGAGCTCTCCGCTCAGCAAGATCGGGTCCGTCGAGGTGCGCGTAGAGCTGCCCGCCGGGTCGGACGTCCAGGGCATCTCGCCGATGGCGGACTTCATCTGCTCGGGCCGCCTGGGGGACGGCCGGTTCAAGACGTCGACCGGCGCCATTCACATCGAGACGGCGGCAACCGTACGGCTGGAGACGGACCACGGCACCATCCGCCTGGACCGCGCGACGGGGGACGTCGAGGTCACCGGTTCGGGCCGGGTGGACATCGGCCAGGTCGCGGGCACGGCGACGGTCAAGAACAGCAACGGCGCGACCACGATCGGCGAGGTCACCGGCGACCTGGAGGTGGACACGGCCAACGGCCCCATCGCCATCGGCCTCGCACACGCCGGGGTCGACGCCAAGACCACCAACGGCCCCATCAGCATCAATGAGGTCGTGCGCGGACGCATCACCTTGGAGACCGGCGTCGGCGATCTCGAAATCGGCGTCCGTGGATCCACCGCCGCCGTGTGGGAGGTGACCACCCACGTCGGCGGGGTGCACAACGCCATCGGCCCGGCCGACGGCAGCGGCATCGCCAAGGAAAAGGTCGAGCTGCGGGCCCGTACGGGCATGGGCGACATCGTGATCCGCCGCACCTGAGCCTATGCAGGCAACTCCGCCTCGATCGGCCGGGCCGCCCGCCTGGCCGTGGACCATCCGGGAGTACGCCGCGGGCTGAGGCGACGTCCGGGGCCGTATGGGGGCGGTCCGCGAAGTGCCGAGGTCGCGTGTCCGGCTGTAGGGGGCGCGGCGGAGGGGCTTGACCCTGACCCTGCGTCAGGGTTGGAGTCTGGCCGTATGACGAACGACAGCACTTCCCCGGTTCGGCTTGCGCCGCCGGTCGGAGGGTTCCAGGAGATCGACGGCCGCCGCGTTTTCGTGCATCGGTCGGGCAGTGGCGGGCCGGCCGTGGTGTTTCTGCCGGGCGCCGGCGCGGTCGGTCTCGACTACTTCGGTGTCCAGCAGGCGGTTTCGCAGTTCACCACTGCCGTGGTGTACGACCGTGGCGGCACGGGTTACAGCGATCCCCTTCCGCTGCCGCGCACTGCCGCCGCGGTCGCCACGGAACTGCGCGAGTTGCTGCGCGCCCAGAAGATTGCCGCACCCTACGTTTTGGTGGCGCACTCCCTCGGCGGCTTCTACGCGCATCGGTTCGCGCAGCTGTACCCGCAGGACGTGGCGGGGCTGGTCTGGATGGACGCCTTCCACCGTGACTGGGACGACGCCATGCCGCCCGAGGCCAGTCTGGCGGCGGTCGAGCGGATGGCGCCTGATCGGGAGCAGGTGGAACAGATGCGCCCGGCCCTGCGTGAGATGTTCGCCGAGCTGTACGCGGACTTCCCGGAGCACCTGCGGCAGGCGCTGGCCGAGGCCAAGGTGAGTGGGGAACAGACCGAGGCCGGCATCGCCGAGCGCAGCAGGCTGGCCGACCTCGCCACCGAACTGCGGGCCGGGCCGCCCCTTCCCGACGTCCCGGTGGTCGCTCTCACCGTGGTGGGCGCCGACCCCGGGCAGCAGGCGCTGACGTCGGAGCGGACGGTGCGGGACATGCTCGACGGCAGGACGAGACTGGACGCGGCCCTGGTGAGCGCGGTCTCGTACGGAGAGCAGCGCATCATCTCCGACACCAGCCACCACCGGCTCTGCTTCGACCGCCCCGATGCCGTGGTCCAGGCGGTCCGCGACGTTGTCGGCCGGGTGGCGCGCGCCTGAGCGCTGCGCTGGTGGTGCGGTGTGTCATCTGGGGGTGCGTCGTGGTTGGTTGCGCCCCTGCGGCGGAGCGGCACATCGACTCGGCCCTGTGTCCCTTTGGGGCACGGCCGCACCGCACCGGGCTGTGGTGAGGCCGCTTAGACTCGGCACGACTGCGATCTAGGAAGACCCGAGGGGGACGGTGCTCACGATCAGCCAGCTCGCGGCGACCGCCGGCGTGACCGTGCGCACCGTACGCCACTACCACCACGTCGGCCTGTTGCCCGAGCCCGAGCGCGATGCCTCCGGCTATCGCCGCTACGGCGCGCAAGCGGCGGTGGAGCTCATCCGGATCCGGACCCTCGCCGATGCGGGGGTGCCCTTGGCCCGTATAGATGCCCTGCTGCATGCCCAGCCGGCCGAATTCGCGGCGGCCGTCACCGACATCGACGCCGCACTGCAACGCAAGATCGACCAGCTCACCGAATCCCGCCGCAGGATCGCCGAACTGGACAGCGGCGAACGGCTTGTGCTGCCCGCCGAGGTGGTCGCCGTCCTGCATCGGATGCGCGGTCTCGGGGTCAGCGAACGGAGGGTGCAGCTCGAACGCGACGCATGGATTCTGATGCAGGCCCTGGACCCGCACGTCATGCCGGAGCGGATACGGGACAAGAACGCGAGCCTGGACGACCCCGAGACGATGCGCCTGTTTCTCGCCTGTGATCAATCGGTCGACTGGGATCCGCACGATCCACGCCTGGACCGGCTCATCGACGACTTGGACGCATGGGAGATCGAACACGAACGGGACGGCGAGCGGGCGGGCTATCTGCAGCTGGTCTCCTCCCGGATCTCCGAGGCATCACCGGCATGGCAACGCATCGTCGATGCGCTCAACCACCGTGCAAAGCAGCGCCGAACCGCCGGGCACGACAGCAGTTGAAGCCTGCGCCCTGGTGGCGGCCGACAGGCGATGTAGGCACCTCGGCGTCGGCGTTCATGAAGATCCGCCCGTAGGGGCTGCGACATGCCGGTCACCGAATCCCGCAGCGGCGGCGGTCCCGCTCACAGCACGCACCGGCCACGGCTCGGCCCTCACCCGCCGCGCGGCAAGCGCCACTTGAGGGAGCCGATCCGGGCCTCGCCGGTTGCGGCGGGCCGTCGGATGCCGGCGGCCTGCCGTTCGCGTGCTGTGCCGGGCCACATCCGGCGCAGGACGTGCAGCAGATGCGCCTTGCGGTCCAAGTCGCGAGGCAAGCGGCACTTGAAGGGCACGACCCGGGCCTCGGCCGTTGCGGCGGGCCGTCGGATGCCGGAGGCCTGCCGTTCAGGTGCCGGGTCACACCCGGCGCACGACATGCAGCAGGTACTCCTTGCGGTCCAGTGGGTTGTGGTCCGTGCGGGGGCGTTCGGGGACGGTGCCGGTGACCGGGCGGTGGTGGGAGAAGGCGGATTCCAGGACGCCCTCGCCGCGGGTCAGGGTCGGCAGTCGCTGCCCCAGTTCGTGCACCCGCTGCGCCGGGATCTCTCCCTCCAGTACGCAGGCGGGGCCGCGCAGTTGGGGGGTTTCGGGGACGGCGTGCAGGCGGGCCAGGACGGGCAGCACCGGGCCCAGGGTGTCGGCCGGCAGGTCCAGGCGGAAGTGGTGCATCGGCTCGTGGACCTGGGTTCCGGCCTGCCGCAGGGCGTCCATCAGCACCAGCGGTGTCAGATTGCGGAAATCGCCCGAGGTGCTCGACATGGATTTATCGAAGGTGCCGTGGGCGTGGCTCTGCCGGGCCCAGTATCCGGAATGCGTCATGGTGACCGTGCAGTCCGTGACCTGCCAGCCGTGAATTCCCTGGCGCAGTGCGGACTTCACGGTTTCCTCGACGGCCTTGATGAATGCGTACGGCATCGAGCCCAGTTCCACCTCCAGGCGGAATTCCACGCCGCTGCCGGGCGGCGCCGGATCGACGCGCAGTCCGACGGTGGCGAGAAAGGGATTGGGATCTTTGGCGATGAATTCGACGGCGCTGCCGGTGCCGGCCGGGCGTTCCAGGCAGATGGTCGTGGTCCGGCGGAAGGTGACATCGATACCGAAGTCGTCGGCGAGGGTGGCCTGGATGACTTCCTTCTGCACCTCGCCGTAGAGGGAGACGGAGACCTCCTGGCGGATGTCGTCCTGGCGCAGGTCGATCAGCGGGTCCTGCTCGGCGAGTTGGGTGAGCGCGTGGTGCAGCGCGCCTCTCTCGGCCGGGCGGCGGGGGACGACGACCGTCTCCAGGGTCGGCGGGGCGAAGTGGTGGCGCCGGGCGGACGCCGCGTGCGGTGCGCCGATCCGGTCGCCTATACGGATGCCGCCCAGGCCGTGGAGCTTGGCGATCCGGCCCGCGCCGACGCAGGGCTGCCGCTCGTCCGTACCGCCGTCGAAGACGCTGACGGCGGTGACCTTGCCGTCGCCGTCAATGCCGTCGTCGCCCCCGAAGGGGACCCGGTCGCGGGTGCGTACCGTCCCCGCGAACATCCGGACGTAGGCGATCTTCTCGCCGGTCGCCCCGCGCTCCACCTTGAAGACGGTGCCTGAGACCGGGGCTTCGGCATCGCCCTCGGTGGCGGGCAGCAGCTCCTTGATGCCGCTGATCAGGGACTTGACGCCCGCGCCGGTGACGGCCGAGCCGAAGTAGACCGGGTGCACCAGGGCGCGCCCGGTCTGCGTGGCCAGTCCGTCGCGCAGTCGCTCGTACGTCAGCGCCGTCTCGTCGCGGAGGTACGCGGCCAGCAGGGCGTCGTCGTGCTCGGTGAGCAGGTCGGCCAGCCGGGAGGTGAAGGCGCCGTCGGAGGCGGGGTACGGCGTGTAGTGCGCGTCGCGGGTGCCCAGGTTCTGGGCGGAGCCCATCGGCAGGATGGTGGGGACGAGCTTGGCTGCGAGGTCCCGCAGCGTCCGCTCGTACTGTGCTCCGCCGCGGTCGATCTTGTTCACGAAGACGAGGGTGGGGATGCGCAGCCGCCGCAGCGTCCGCATCAGCACCCGGGTCTGCGCCTGCACGCCCTCCACGGCCGAGACGACCAGCACGGCGCCGTCGAGCACGTTCAGCACCCGCTCCACCTCGGCGATGAAATCGGGGTGGCCGGGCGTGTCGATGAGATTGACCGTGATGTCGTCGACGGGAAAGGAGACGACGGCGGATTTGATGGTGATTCCGCGCTGCCGCTCCAGTGCGAGGGAGTCGGTCTGCGTATTGCCGTCGTCCACGCTGCCGATTTCGTCGATGACGCCGGCGGCGTGCAGCAGCCGCTCGGTCAGGCTGGTCTTACCGGCGTCGACATGGGCCAGAATTCCCAGATTGAGGGTGCGCAACGTGTGTCATGTCCTTTGCGTGGAGGGGAATTTCCTGCTGGGGGGACATGAACGTTGCTCGCATTGACCTCTCCTCGGATTCTCGGTTGCTGTCGCCCAGCAGTGCAGCAGAGCGTGGTAGGGGCGGCAACCGAATTACGGGCTCGCGGCGGGGGAAGGGCCGGGGGAGGGGCTGGGCGGGGCCGTTCCCCGGCGGCAGGGCCAGTCGGCGGCCGTGTGCGGCGGCGGGCGCGGCCTGGCCCGGTGCCCCATGGGCCGTAACAGGCATGCGGGGGAGGGGAGTTGGGTAGGTGCGGCGCCAGTGCGATCCGCCCGGCGCCCGGAGTTCCGTGATGTGCGCCTCACCCCGGGATCGCGCTGTCCAATATCATCAGCTTAGGTTAGCCTCGCCTCACCAGGGCCTGGCGAGATGTCGCTGTGTCATCTTCGCGGCCGGGCCCTGCGGTTGATCCAGCCTGTCCTGAGGAGAGCGAGGAGCCATGACCGTGCCCCGCCGTGCAGCGGCCAGCACAGACCTTCCCCGTGGCGGGAGGTGGGGCAGCGGCGGGCCGTCGCGCCGGGGCCTGCTGGCCGCGGGCGGAGCGTTGAGCCTCGGGGCGCTGCTGGCCGCGTGCGGCGACGGCGACTCCAAGGCGGAGGGCAAGTCCGGCTCCAAGGGCTGGAGTTTCAAGGACGACCGGGGCAAGACGGCGACGGCCAAGTCGACCCCCGACAAGATCGTGGCGTACGTGGGCTCCGCCGCCGCCCTGCACGACTACGGCGTCAAGTGCGTGGGTGTCTTCGGTCCCAGCACGTACAAGAACGGCGACCCCACCCCGCAGGCCGGCACCCTGGACGTGAAGAAGCTGACGGTGCTCGGCAACGCCCGCGGCGACTTCAACATCGAGAAGTACGCGGCCCTCGGACCCCAGCTGCTGGTCAGCAACATGAACCAGCCGCCGCTGCTGTGGAACGTCCCCGAGGACAGCGCCGAGAAGATCCTCGGCTTCGCGCCCAGCGTCGGCATCGCCACCTCCAAGGTCTCGCTGCTGACCGCCATCCAGCGCTACGCTCAGCTGGCCGAGTCGCTCGGCGCCGACATGAAGGCCAAGCAGGTCACCGACGCCAAGGCGCGCTTCGAGCGGGCCGCCGAGCGGCTGCGCAACGTCGCCAAGGCCAAGAAGGGCCTGAAGGTCCTGGCGGCCGCCGCGCAGCCGGACAGCATCGCGGCCGGTGTGCCCTCCGTCTACCCGGACACGCGCTACTACACCGAGCTCGGCGTCGAGTTCATCGTGCCGCGCAAGCCCGGCAAGGAGGGCTTCTGGGAGCTGCTGAGCTGGGAGAACGCCGACACCTACGCCGCAGACGTGATCTTCATGGACGCCCGGCCCAACAACGTGCCCACCTCCGAGCTGGCCAAGTCCAAGCCCACCTGGAACCGGCTGCCCGCCGTCAAGGCCGGCCAGGTCGTCCCCTGGAACAACGAGGCGCAGTTCAGCTACGCGGGCTACGCCCCGCTCATCGAGCGCCTGGCCGACGCCCTGGAGAAGGCCAAGAAGGTCGCCTGAGCCGCCGGATCGGCCGATGCCGCGCCCGGGTCAGGTGGCCCGGGCGCCGGGCGGCAGCGCGCCGTCCAGAATGTGGGTGAGGCCCAGCCGGTAGCTGTACTGGGCCTCCAGTTTCCTCGACTCCGCCGCGATCCTCGTCAGATGCGGGTACGCGGCCTCCGACGGCCCGGCGGCCGCGACCTCGGGGTAGTGCGGGGCGTCCCCCTCCGGGGCTTGCGGGACCTCGCGCTGCGGCGTGTGCAGCGCCTGCCCCGCCGTGTAGTACCAGATGGTCTGGTGTGTCCAGAAGGCCTGCTCGTGCTCCAGGCCGCAGTCGACGAGGGATCCGATGATCTCTTCCGTCATCCACACCGCGGACATGCCCACCAGTTCACCGCGTGCCACCACGGGCACCACCCACGGGTTGTCCAGGAACGCGCCGTGCATCAACTCGCAGACGGCGAAGAGCCGTTCGCGCGGATCGCCGGGCAGATCGGGCCGCGGCAGATCCTGCGCGACATGTTCCAGTACGAGCGTGAGCAGTTCGTCCTTGTCCCGCACGTGGTGGTAGACGGCCATCGCGGTGCTCTCCAGCGCCTTCGCCAGCCGCCGCATCGTCAGGTGCTCCGCCCCCTCCTCGCGCACGATCTCGTACGCCGCGGCGACGATCTGCTCCCTGGACAGGCGCGGCGGACGGCCCCTGCGGGGGCGGCCGGGTGTGTTCGTGCTCAGTGCTCTGCCCTCTCTCCTTGCCTGTGGTGATCGACGAAGCCTGCCACAGGCACTTGAGGATATATTTTTTGTACGTGTACGGTAACCCTGGTCCAGGTCCTTCCGGGCACTCCCCCGTGTCAGCTCCGCCCGGCGGGACCTGGACTGCCAGAGATGACGCGAGATGAGGTAGGCGCTGATGGCGCGAGTGGACGGCAGCACCCGTAAACGGCGCGAAATCCCGTCGATCAAGACGTACTTGGCCACCGTGACCGCGGTCGCCGAGGTGACGCCGAGGATGCTGCGGCTGACCGTGGGCGGCGAGGGGCTGCACGGCTTCGAGGCCGGTCTGCAGGCCGATGAGCGCATCAAGCTCTTCTTCCCGCCGGACGGCGAGAAGGTGCCCGCGCTGCCGGAGATCGGCCCCGAAGGGCTGCGCTACCCCGAGGGCGCCCCGCTGCCGCACGCCCGCAACTACACCGTGCGCCGCTTCGACGCGCAGAGCGGCGAGCTGGACATCGACTTCGTCATCCACGGCGACGGCCGCGCCTCCAACTGGGCGCGGGCCGCCGTACCGGGCGACGTCCTGGGCATAGCCGGGCCGGGCGGCGGCTCGCTGCCCTCCGCCGACGCCGACGTCCATCTGATCGCCGGAGACGAGACCGCGCTGCCGGCCATCGCCTCGCTCCTGGCCCGGCTGCCCCGCGGCGCCCGCGCCCAGGTGATCGCCGAGGTCGCCGACGCCGCGGAGGAGCAGGACCTCGGGGCCGCCCCCGGCACCGACGTACAGGTGCGCTGGGTGCACCGCCCGGCCGGGCCCTGGACCACCCCCACCCCGCTGGAGCGGGCCGTACGGGAACTGCCCTGGCCCGAGGGCGAGGTGCACGCCTGGATAGCGGGCGAGGCCGCCGCGGTGCGCGAGATCCGCCGCTATCTGCGCGAGGAGCGGCGGCTGGGCCGGGACGCGCTGCACGCGGCGGGCTACTGGCGGCACGGCAGGACCGTCGAGGAGTGGGTGCAGGAGGAGGGCGACGTGCGAGCGGAGGAGTAGGCGCTGCGCTGAAGGTGCGGTGTGCCGTCTGCGGGCGCGTCGTGGCTGATCGCGCAGTTCACCGCGCCCTATGGGGCACGGCCGAACCGCACCGGACCTCGGCGGGGCCGCTGAGTCGCTCCGCCGCAGATGGACCGAACGGGGTGCCGCAGAGCGCCCGACCGGTCCGGCCGCCGTGGCCGGACCGCCACATCGAGCCGGGATCGGCCCACCGAGGGCCGGCGCTCGCTCAAGACACGAGGCAGGGACAAGAATGCAGGAGCGAGGAGCGGCGGAGCAGTCCTCCGTGCGGCTCGGCTGGGTGCTGTCGGTTGTGGTGGCAGTGCAGTTCATGGTGACGCTGGACGCCTCGGTGGTGAACGTGGCGCTGCCCGCGGTCCGCGCCGACCTGGGCTTCAGCGAGGCCGGGCTGCTGTGGGTGGTGAACGCCTACACCCTGGTGTTCGGCGGCTTCCTGCTGCTGGGCGGCCGGATCGCGGACCTCTTCGGGCGGCGCAGGGTGCTGTGGCTGGGACTGGGCCTGTTCGGCGTGGCGAGCCTGGCGGGCGGTCTGGCACAGGCCCCCTCCCATCTGGTGATCGCGCGTGCCGTACAGGGCCTGGGCGCAGCCGTGCTGGCGCCGGTCGCGCTGACCATCATCACCACCACCTTCCCGGCCGGCGGGCCGCGCACCAAGGCGCTGGGCCTGTGGAGCGCGGCGGGCGCGGCGGGCGGCGCGGCCGGTGTGCTGATCGGCGGCGTGCTGACCGAGTACCTCAACTGGCGCTGGGTGCTGCTGATCAACGTGCCGATCGTGGTGCTGGCCGCGGCGGCGGGCAAGGAGGTGCCCGACGGCAGGCCCGCGCAGCGCTCCGGGCTGGACGTCATCGGCGCGGTGCTGGCCACCACGGGACTGGCGGCCCTGGTGTACGGCGTGGTCCGGATCGGCGACGACGGCCTGGGCTCGGCGGTGACCCTCGGCTTCCTGGGCGCCGGAGTGGTGCTGCTGGCCGCGTTCGTGCTGTACGAGGCCAAGGGCGCGCGCGAACCGCTGGTACGGCTCGGGCTGTTCGGCCACCGCGCGGTCAGCGGCGCCAACCTGACCATGCTGCTGCTGGCCTCCGGTCAGTTCGCCAGCTTCTACTTCGTCTCCCTCTACCTGCAGCAGGTGCTGCACTTCTCGCCCGCCGTCACGGGCCTGGCGTTCCTGCCCTTCTGTGTCGGCTTCACGGTCAGCGCGATGCTCTCGGGGCGGGTGCTGGCCCGCACCGGGCCGCGGGCACTGGTGATCTTCGGCACGCTGATCGGTGCGCTGGGCCTGTTCTGGTTCAGCCGGATCGCCACGGACGGCAGCTTCCTGGTGAGCGTCCTGGGCCCGTCGCTTGTCGCCAGCTTCGGGATCGGCGCCTGCTTCGTACCGCTGGCCAACGCGGCCACCGGCACCGTGCCGCCCGAGGACGCGGGCATGGCCTCCGGGCTGCTGAACAGTGCTCAGCAGGTGGGCGGTTCGCTGGGGCTGGCGGTCACGGTGAGCGTGGCCACCAGCCAGACCGCCGCGCTCACCGGCGAGGGCAAGGCCACGCTGGAGTCGCTGAACGGCGGGTACGGCGCGGCGCTGCTGGCCGGGGCCGGGCTGCTGGTGCTGGCGGCCGTGGTGGCACTCATCCTGCCCGGCCGGCCGCGGCAGGCGGTGGCCGAAACCGACGTGTCTCAGGGTGACCGGGCCCAGGTGGCGTAGCTTTCCGGCATCACCTGACATGTCCCCCTTGTAGGGGCTCCCACCTGCAGGAACGCGCCGGGCCGGCACCGCTGGCCCGGCGCGTTGCTATATGCGTAAAGTAATGTGACATGGGTCACCCTGGCTTTAAGTTGTTGAACAAACTCGAGCCAGGTTAGGTTTGCCTTCGTTGGGGTGCTCGACAGCAACTACCACGAAGGGGTTCATCAAGTGTTTCGGGGGATTCTTTCGCGCTGGTCAGGGATCGAGTGTAGGTTCTCTCCCGACCCATTGGACATTTGCTCCTGAATCCCGTACCGCTCTCTCTTCAGCCTGCGGCGAAGTGACCTCCGCAGTGCGTTTCTCATGGCCGTGGAATTAGTCCGGCCAGCGATAGACAGCATTCTTATTCCTGTTCCGGTGATGCGCCGTACAGTCGACCCGTAATGCCGTTGCGGGCTGCGCAAAAACAGATCGGCGCTGCCGTGAACACGCCTGCCCAAAATATTGAGGAGAAATTGACATGCCGACCGGGGTTCCGCTGACACTGGATTTGATCAAGTCTGATGTGGCGGACATACTGGGCCGCAGTACCGCAGAGATCGGAGATGACGACAATCTCCTGGTGGCCGGTCTGGATTCCGTCCGCATGATGACCCTCTCCGCCCGGTGGCGGGAGAGCGGAATTGAGGTCGCCTATGCCGACCTGGCGCGAAAGCCGACCGTACGCGGCTGGTTCGACCTGCTCACAGCCGTCTGACCGGGAAAACCGCCCGACCGAACCGCTTGACCGACAAGGAACCGGTGTGCCGAACCCTTTCGAGGACGATACCGCCGCCTATTTTGTCCTGCGCAACGACGAGGGGCAGTACTCGATGTGGCCCGCCTTTGCCGAGGTGCCCGACGGATGGTCCGTCACCTGGGGGCCCGCGGACCGCAAGGGCGGACTCGATTACATCGAGATGAACTGGACGGATATGCGTCCCAACAGCCTGAAGAATGGGGAACTGTAATGACCGGTCCTGGAGCCCAGGAAAGCGCAGTCCTGGATGTGGTCGGAATAGGCTTCGGGCCGTCCAATCTCGCCCTCGCAGTCGCCCTCGCCGAGCACAACACCGGCCTGCCGAGCGATGACGAACTCACCTCGCACTTCTTCGAGAAGCAACGCTCCTTCGGCTGGCACCGAGGCATGCTCATCGACGACACAACCATGCAGGTGTCCTTCCTCAAGGACCTGGTCACCATGCGCAACCCGACCAGCGAATTCAGCTTCCTGGCCTACCTCCACCGCAAGGACCGGCTCGCCGACTTCATCAACCACAAAATGCTCTACCCCTCCAGGGTGGAATTCCACGACTACCTGGAATGGGTCGCGGGAAGCTTCGAGAAGCAGGTCGAGTACGGCAGCGAGGTCATCGACGTACGGCCCGTGGAGACCGATGGCGAAATCACGCACTTCGAGGTCGTCGCCCAGCCCCGCGACACCTCCGCCGCGCCCGTCGTCCGCCGCGCCCGCAACGTCGTCCTGGCCGGCGGCCTGCGCCCCAACCTCCCCGACGGCGCAGGGCTGAGCGACCGCGTCTGGCACAACCACGAACTCCTGGACCGCATCGCGCAGTTGCCCGACGCCCAGCCTGCTAGCTTCACGGTCGTCGGCGCCGGCCAGAGCGCCGCCGAGACCGTCGAATACCTGCACCGCACCTACCCCGACGCCCAGATCCACGCGGTGTTCGCCCGCTACGGCTACGCACCCGCCGACGACAGCTCCTTCGTCAACCGCATCTTCGACCCGGAGGCCGTGGACCACTTCTACCGCGCCCCCGAAGACGTCAAGCAGATGATGCTCGACTACCACCGCGGCACCAACTACTCCGTCGTGGACCTGGAGTTGATCGACGAGCTGTACCGCAGGGTCTACCAGGAGAAGGTGCACGGCCGCGAACGGCTGCGCGTACACAACCTCTCCCGGCTCCTGGGCGCGACCACCACCGCCGACTCCGTCCGCGCCACCCTGGAGTTCCTGCCCACCGGCGAGCGCACCACCCTGGAGAGCGACTACCTCGTCTACGCCACCGGATACCGCCCGCTGGACACCCTCACGGCCCTGGGCTCCGCCGCCCCGCACTGCCGCACCGACGAACTGGGCCGCGTACGGGTACGCCGCGACTACCGCGTGGAGACCGACGAGAACGTCCGCGCCGGCCTCTTCCTCCAAGGACCCACCGAGCACACCCACGGCATCACCTCCAACCTGCTGTCCAACACGGCCGTACGGGTCGGCGAGATCGTCCGCTCCATCGCCGCACCGGACAGCGAGCCCGCACCGGCCGCCGCCTACGCCGCCGCGAAGGCCTGACCGCGATGCGCACCGGCGCCGCCGCGGCCCCCACCGGCCCGTGGATCAGGAACTTCGGCTCGCGCGGCGCCCCGCGCACCCGCCTCGTGTGCTTCCCGCACTCCGGCGGCAGCGCAAGCTTCTACCGCACCTGGGGTGCTCACCTGCCCGCGGACTGCGAGCTGTGGGCGATCCAGTACCCCGGCCGCGAGGACCGCATCCAAGAACCCCTCATCGACGACATGAGCGCCCTGGCCACCGCCGTCACCCAGCAGCTGCTTCCACGCACCGGCGTGCCCATGGTGCTGTTCGGCCACAGCATGGGCGCCAGCGTCGCCTACGAGGTCGCCCGCAGAATGGCCTACCGCAGCCCCGGCTCCGTAGCGCACCTGGCCGTCTCCGGACGGGAAGCCCCGCACCGCCAACAGGCCGTCCCCGAAGGGGAGATGACCCACCTGCTCGGCGACCGCGAGATCGTGGCGCGGCTCACGGAGCTCGGCGGCAGCAACACCGCACTGTGGCAGGACCCCGAACTGCGCTCCCTGCTCCTGCCCGCCGTACGCAACGACTACCGCCTCATCGAGAGCTACCGCCCCACCCCCGGCCCGCAGCTGCCCCTGGGCATCACCGCCCTGACCGGCGACGCGGACGCCACGGTGCCGGTCGCGGACGCCGCGGCCTGGGAAGCGGTCTGTGCGGGCGACTTCGACCTGAAGGTCTTTCCCGGCGACCACTTCTATCTCATCCCGCGGCAGGCGGACGTGACCGCGGAGCTGACCCGGCTGCTGCGCGCAGCGGCGCCGGACATCCCGGCGCAGCGCACCCCGTACCCGCATCGCACCCCCCGTACCAGCAGTGAAAGGTGATCCAGCGTGAGCATCGACCTCCCGCGGTTGGTCCACGACTTTGAAGCGCGCTTCGAGCCGTTTCCGCTGACCGACACCCAGCAGGCCTATCTGCTGGGCCGTACGGACCTCTTCGAGCTGGGCAACGTCTCCACCCACGCCTACTACGAGTTCGAGGGCGAGCTGGACATCCCCCGCTTCACCGCGGCCTGGGAGCGCCTGATGGCCCGGCACGAGGTGCTGCGCGTGGTCATCGACCCCGAACGCGGCGAACAGCGCGTCCTGCCCACCGCGCCCCCCGTCCCCCTGGAGGTCGTCGACCTGCGGGACAGCGACCCCCAGGAAGTGGACAGCCGCGCCCGGCAGATCCGCGCGGAGATGTCCCACCGGGTCATCCCCGTCGACGGACAGCCGCTGTTCGGCCTGGTCATCTGCCAACTGCCCGGCGGGCGGCTGCGGGTGCACCTCGACTTCGACGCGCTCATCCTGGACTACCTCAGCTGGAAGCTGCTGCTGGCCGACCTCTCCCAGCTGTACGAGGACCTCGATGCCCAACTGCCCCCACTGGAGCTGACCTACCGGGACTACGTCCTGGCCGAGGCCCAGCTGCCGCACACCGAGCGCTACCAGAAGTCCCTGGAGTACTGGACCAGCCGGCTGCCCCACTTCCCCTCCTCGCCGCAGCTGCCCATGGCCAAGGACCCCTCCACCGTCGTGCGCCCGACCTTCGTGGGCCGCCGCGGCAGCATGGACGCCGCACGCTGGGAACGCTTGCGCATCCGCGCCGCACAAGGCGGCCTGACCCCCACCGGGCTGGCGCTCGCCGCCTTCGCCGAAGTGCTCGGCACCTGGAGCGCCGGCGCGCACTTCGCCCTGAACGTCCCGCGCATGAACCGGCTGCCGCTGCACCCCCAGGCCGACGCCATCCTCGGCGAGTTCGCCTCCTTCTCCCTGCTGGAGGTCGACAACCGCACCCCCGGCCCCTTCGCCGAGCGCGCCGCCCGCATCCAGGAACAGGGCTGGCACGACCTCTCCCACCAGGACGTCAGCGGGGTACGCCTGCTGCGCGAACTGGTGCGCGTACAGGGCGGGTTGCACGGCGCGCTGATGCCGGTCGTGCTCACCAGCACCATCGGCCTGCGCGGCGGCGAGAAGCCCCTGCTCGGCGGCCACCTCCAGGAGCTCTACACGATCTCCCAGACCCCGCAGGTCTACCTGGACGTCCAGATCGACGAGCACGACGGCGAGCTCTTCGTCAACTGGGACGCGGTCGACGAGATCTTCCCGCCCGGCATGATGGACGAGATGTTCCAGGCCTTCTGGACGCTGCTGGAGCGCCTGGAGGCCGAGGAAGGCGCCTGGTCCGAACTGGAGCCGGTGGCCCGCCCCGGCGGCGCCGTACGGCCCGGCATCCAGGGCCCCGACACCGAAGTGCCCGAGGTCCTCGTACAGAGCTTCTTCCAGGAGCAGGCCGTCCTGCGGCCCGCGGCGACCGCCGTGATCACTTCCGATGTCACCCTGACCTACGGCGAGCTGTACGCCCGCGCCAACCAGGTCGCCCACTGGCTGCGCGACCGCGGCGCCGGCCCCGACCGGCCGGTGGCCATCGCCCTGGACAAGGGCTGGGAACAGCTCGTCGCGGCCTACGGCGCCCTCTTCGCCGGCGCCCCCTACCTGCCGCTGGACCCCCGCCAGCCCGCCGCGCGCCTGACCGGCATCCTGCGCCGCACCGGCGCCGACCTGCTGCTCACCCGCTCCACCCTGGACGAAGCAGCTCACTGGCCCGACGGCACACGGGTGCTGAGGGTGGACACCGGGCTCAACGACGCGCTGAGCACCGAGCCGCTGCCCGCCGTGCAGCAGCCCGACGACCTGGCGTACGTACTCTTCACTTCCGGGTCCACCGGCGAACCCAAGGGCACCATGATCCGCCACCGCGGCATGGTCAACGCACTGGCCGCCACCCTCGCCGAGTTCCGCATCGGCCCCAAGGACCGGTGCCTGGCGGTCACCGCCCTGCACCACGACATGTCCACCTTCGACATCTTCGGCGTGCTCGGCGCCGGCGGAACCGTCGTCGTCCCCGACGCCGACCGCGCCCAGGACCCGGCCCACTGGGCCGAACTCGTCGCCGCCCACCGCGTCACCCTGTGGAACTCCGTACCGGCCATGATGGAAATGCTGCTGGAGGAGACCGGCACCGCGAGCGGCACCCTCGCCGCACTGCGCCTGGTCCTGCTCGGCGGCGACTGGATCCCGCTGTACGTCCCCGGCGACCTCGCCAAGGCGGCCCAGGGCGTGCAGGTGGTCAGCGTCGGCGGCCCCACCGAGACCACCCTGTGGAACATCTGGCACCCCGTCGAAAACCTGGACCCCGACCGCGGCAGCGTCCCCTACGGCAAGCCCATCGCCAACACCCGCTACTACCTGCTCGGCGACGGACTGCGCGGCCGCCCCGACGGCGTGACCGGCGAGATGTACTGCGCCGGACCGGGCGTGGCCGCCGGATACTGGGCCGACCCCGAGCGCACCGCCGCCGCCTTCGTCACCCACCCCGCCACGGGGGAGCGCCTGTACCGCACCGGCGACCTGGGACGCTTCCTGCCGGACGGCACCATCGAATTCGTCGGCCGCGCCGACTCCATGGTCAAGATCCGCGGCCAGCGCATCGAACTCGGCGAGGTCGAAGCCGCTCTCGCCGCCCACCCCGCGGTGGCCTCCGCGGTGGCCGTGGCCATCGGCCGCCCGGACGGCAGGGGATACCGGGGGCTCGCCGCCTTCGTGACCGCCCACGCCGACCAGGAGCGCCCGCACACCGAGGAGATCCGCGACGCGCTGCGCACCCGGCTGCCCGAGCACATGGTGCCCGCCTCCCTGCACCTGCTGGACCGCTTCCCGCTGACCGCCAACGGCAAGGTGGACCGCAGGGCACTGGCCGACGGCGCGGCAGAGGGCGACGACACCGCGCCGTACGCACCGCAGGCCGCCTCAACCGCCCGGCCGGACACCGCACTGGAACGCGCCATCGCGCTCGTCTGGGAGCGGGTCCTGGACCGGGACGGCATCGGCGCGCACGACGACTTCTTCGCCCTCGGCGGCGACTCGCTGCTGGCCACCCGGATCGTCAGCCGGCTGCGCGAAGCCCTGGAACTGCCCGAACTGACCGTGCGCTCGGTACTGACCGGGCCCACCGTGGCCCAGCTGGCCCAGGACCTGCTGGCACACGAGAGCGACGACGGGCACCTCGAAGCCGTCGCCGAGGTCTACCTGGAGATCGAGGGCATGTCGGCCGAGGAGATCGACGCCCAGCTGTGACCGGCCCGCCCCCGGGCGCCACCGACGCAGTCCACCACATTCAGCGCACCCAACGGCGGAGCGGTCCGCACCACGACGAGCGGGAAGGCTTATGACGAACCAGTCGGGCATCGAGGACATCTGGCCGCTGGCGCCCTTGCAGGAAGGGTTCCTCTTCCAGGCGCTCTTCGACGAGCAGGCCCACGACATCTACACCATGCAGCTCGAACTGGAGCTGCGCGGGCCGCTGGCCCCCGAGGTCCTGCGCCGCTCCGCCGAGGCCCTGCTGCGCCGCCACCCCAATTTGCGGGCCGGCTTCTTCAACGAGCAGGTCGCCCGCCCCGTCCAGGTCGTACCCCGCCACTTCACCCTCCCCTGGCGGGAGTCGGACCTCACCGGGCACGACGCGGCCGAGCAGCGGGAAGAGCTGGCGCACATCCTGCGCACCGACCGCGCCGAGCGCTTCGACCTGGCCCGCCCGCCACTGGTCCGCTTCCGGCTGATCCGGCTCGGCGACCAGCTGCACCGCCTGGTCATCCACGCCCACCACATCCTGCTCGACGGCTGGTCGGTGCCGCTGCTGGTCCGCGACCTGGCCGACCTGTACGCCCGCGACGGCCAGGCCGACGGCATGCCCCGGCCCGCTGCCTACCGCGACCACCTGGCCTGGCTGGCCCGGCAGTCCACCGACCGCGCCGAACAGGCCTGGAAAGAGGCGCTGTCCGAACTGAGCGGCCCCACCCTGCTCTTCGGCCCGGCACAGGGCCGCACCCCCCAGCACCCCGAGAAGCTCACCATCGAGCTCAGCGAGGCGGACACGGCCCGGCTCAGCGGCTGGGCCCGCACCCGCGGCCTGACGCTGAACACCGTCGTCCAGGGCCTGTGGGGCATCCTGCTGGGCCGCCTCACCGGCAGCCAGGACGTCGTCTTCGGCGCCTCCGTCTCCGGCCGCCCCGCCGACCTGCCCGGCGTCGAGTCGATGATCGGCCTGTTCATCAACACCCTGCCGGTACGCATCCGGCTGCGCGCCGAGGAACCCCTGGGCGCCCTCCTGGAGCGCGTCCAGGAGGAGCAGGCCCGGCTGCTGCCGTACCACCACCTCGGCCTCGCCGACGTCCAGCGCGCCGCCGGAACCGGCGAACTCTTCGACACCCTGGTCGTCTTCGAGAACGCGCCGCTGGTCTCGCAGAGCCTGGAGCGCGCCACCACCGCCGACCAGCTCCAGATCCAGGGCCTGGCCAACCACGACGCCACCCACTACCCCCTCACCCTGGTCCCGCTCGCCGTCCACGGCAGGCTCGCCCTGGGCCTGGAATACCAGCCCGACCTGCTGGACCGGCAGGCCGCCGGCGAACTCGCCGAGCGCCTGCGCAGGCTGCTGGACGCCCTGCCCGAGTCCGCCGAACGGCCCGTGGGGCGCCTGGACATCCTCGGCGCCGACGAGCGGCACACCATCCTTGAGGACTGGAACGACACCGCCTTCGAGGTCGCCGAGCAGACCCTGCCCGACCTCTTCGCCCAGCAGGTCGCCGCCGCCCCCGGCCACCCGGCCCTCGCCTTCGGCGACACCCAGCTGACCTTCGCCGAACTCGACGCCCGCGCCAACCAGCTGGCGCACTGGCTCATCGACCGCGGCATCGGCCCCGAGGACATCGTCGCCCTCGCCCTGCCCCGCTCCCTGGAGATCGTCACCGCCCTGCTGGCCGTACAAAAAGCAGGCGCCGCCTACGTCCCCATCGACCCCGAGTACCCCGCCTCCCGCATCGCCTACATGCTCGCCGACGCCCGCCCCGAGCTGCTGATCACCACCTCGGCGGTACTGGACGGCGCGCTGCGCGAGGCCGCGCGCAACCTGCCGACCGTGACCCTGGACTCGGCCGGCCTGGCCCGCGCACTGAGCGAACGGCCCGCCACCGCGCCGAGCGACGCCGACCGCGTCCACCCGCTGCGGCCGCACCACCCCGCGTACGTCATCTACACCTCGGGCTCCACCGGCGACCCCAAGGGCGTGGTCACCGTCCACCAGAACGTGATCAGCCTCTTCGCCAACCACCAGCGGCAGGTCTACGGGCCCGCCGCACGCACCGCGGGACGCCGGCTGCGCATCGGCCACGGCTGGTCCTTCTCCTTCGACGCCTCCTGGCAGCCGCTGCTGGCCCTGTTCGCCGGGCACACCGTGCACATCCTGGACGAGGACACCCGGCGCGACCCGCAGCTGCAACTGGCCTGGCTGCGCGAGCGGGAGATCGACTTCATCGAGGTCTCCCCGTCCTTCTACGGCCAGCTCTCGGCCGCCGGACTGGTCACCGACGGACGCAGCCCGCTGGCCGGCCTCGGCGTCGGCGGCGAGGCGGTCCCGCAGGCCATCTGGCAGGAACTGCGCGAGCTGCGCGGCACCCGCGGCTACAACTTCTACGGCCCCACCGAGTGCACCGTGGACTCCGTGGTCGCCGAGGTCCGCGACAGCGCAACACCCGTGATCGGCAAGCCGATCGGCAACATCCGCGCCTATGTGCTGGACGACTTCCTCAACCCCGTGCCCCCGGGGGTGGACGGCGAGCTCTACCTCGCCGGCGGCGGCCTGGCCCGTGGCTATCTGCGCCGCCCCGGCGTCAGCGCCGCCCGCTTCGTCGCCGACCCCTTCGGCGCACCCGGCACCCGGATGTACCGCACCGGCGACGTCGTACGGTGGACCCGCGACGGACAGCTGGACTTCGCCGGCCGCACCGACCACCAGGTCAAGATCCGGGGCTTCCGGGTCGAGCTGGGCGAGGTGGAGACCGCGCTCGGCGCCCACCCCGACGTCGCCCAGTGCACCGTCGTGGTCCGCGAGGACCGCCCCGGCGTCAAGCGCCTGATCGGCTACGCGGTGCCCGTGCCCGGCGCCGTACTGGACCCGGCGGCGCTGCGCACGCACCTGGCCGGGGCGCTGCCCGACTACATGGTGCCCGCCGCGCTGATGCCGCTGCCCGAACTCCCGCTGACCGCCCACGGCAAACTCGACCGCGACGCCCTGCCCGTCCCCGCCGTCACCGCCACCGCCGCCTCCCGGCCCCCGCGCACCGACCAGGAACGGGCCCTGTGCGACCTGGTGGCCGAACTCCTGGGCCTGCCCGCCGCCGGACCCGAGGACAACTTCTTCGAACTGGGCGGCGACAGCATCGTCTCCATCCAGCTCACCGGCCGGGCCCGGACCCAGGGCCTGGCGATCTCACCCAAGGACGTCTTCAACAGCGCCACCCTCGCCGACCTCGCCGCCCGCGCGGCCACGGCAGGCGCCTCGGCGCCCGAGGAGGACGGCGCGGGCATCGGCGAGCTGCCGCCGACGCCCATCATGCGCTGGCTCACCGGCACCGGCGGCCCCATCGACCGCTACGCCCAGGGCAACCTGCTCCGGCTGCCCTTCGACCTCACCCACGACGCCCTGATCACCGCCGTCCAGGCACTGGTGGACCGGCACGACGTACTGCGCTCCCGCTTCACCTGGACCCCCGGCGACCAGACACCCGCCTTCCTGGTGGGCCCGGCCGGCTCCGTACCGGCGGAGCGGATCGTGCACCGGGTGGACGCGGCGGACAGCACCCCCGAGGAACTGCGCAGCACCCTGAGCGCCGAGTACGAGGCAGCGCTGGACCGGCTCGCCCCGGCCGACGGTGTCGTCCTCCAGGTCGTCTGGTTCGACACCGGTGAGCGCGAGGGCAGCCGCCTGCTGATCCTGGGCCACCACCTGGTCGTGGACGGTGTGTCCTGGCGCATCCTGCTGCCCGACCTGTCCGCCGCCTGCCGTACCGCCCTGGCCGGGGACACCCCGGCGCTCGCGCCCGTACGCACCTCCTTCCGCAGCTGGGCACGGGCGCTCGACGAGGCGGCACGACAGCCCCGGCGCAGCGCCGAACTCGCCCTGTGGGAAGAGACATTGGACGGCGGCGACCCGCTGCTGACCGCACGCGCGCTGGACCCCCGGCGGGACACCGCGCGCACCCTGCGCCACGTCGGCCGCACCCTGGCCACCAGCGACACCGCACCCCTGCTCGCCGAGGCGCCCGCCGCCTTCGGCACCGGCGTCAACGAGGTGCTGCTCTCCGCACTGGCGCTGGCCGTGGCCGCCTGGCGCGAACGCCGCGGCGGCGGAGCGGCCGAGCGCGGCGTGCTCGTCGCCCTGGAGGGCCACGGCCGCGAGGAACAGCTGCTGCCCGGCGCCGACCTCTCGCGCACCGTGGGCTGGTTCACCAGTGTCTACCCCGTACGCCTGGACCCCGGACCCGTCGATGTGGACCGGGCCCTGAACGGCGGTGGCGAACTCACCGACGTCGTCAAGCGGATCGGCGCGCACCTGAACGCCGTACCGGACAACGGCATCGGCTACGGACTGCTGCGCCACCTCAACCCCGACACCGCCGAACGCCTCGCCCAACTGCCGCAGCCCCAGATCGAGTTCAACTACCTGGGGCGGTTCACCACCGGCGAGACCGCGGCCGACCAGTTCGCCATCGCCGAGGAGCAGGCCGACTTCAGCGACGCCGCCGACCCCGCCATGCCGCTCACCTACAGCCTCGACATCAACGCCTACACCCTCAACCGGACCGAAGGCCCCGAACTGCACGTGCGCTGGTCCTGGCCCGGCGACCTGCTGCCCCAGGCCGACGTCGAAGCGCTGGCCGACCTCTGGTTCCAAGCGCTGCGCGCCCTGGCCGCACACGCCTAGACCTCCCCGCCGGGCCCCACGCGGCCCGGCCCCCTTCCCCTCTCTTCTTTCTCCTCCTTCCCCTCCTGGCCCCCACTGCGACCCCGCGGGAGTTCATCCATGGTCACCGAAGCCGTACAAGCGGCGGTGCGGCGCGCCCGCGCCGCCCAGGAAGAGTTCGCAACGTGGTCCCAGCAACGGGTCGACGAGGTCGTCGCCGCCGTCGGCTGGCAGTGCTACCGCGAGGACAACGCCCGGCGCCTGGCGCTGCTCAGCCACTCCGAGACCGGCCTGGGCGACCGCGAACACCTCTACGCCCTCCAGCGCCGCCGCGTCCTGGGCGTACTGCGCGACCTGCACGGCGCGGCCACCGTCGGCGTCGTCGAGGAACTGCCCGAACTGGGCCTGGTCAAGCTCGCCAAACCGCTCGGCGTCATCGCGGCGGCCAGCCCGGCCACCGCCCCCGCCCCCGGCCTGATCTGCAACGCCCTGCCGATGCTCAAGACCCGCAACGCCGCGGTCTTCACCCCCAACCCCCGCGCCCACGGCACCGCCACCGAGACGGTCCGCCTCATGCGCCAGGCCCTCGCCCAAGTCGGCGCCCCCGAAGACCTGTTGCAGTGCCTGGAGGTCACCGGCCGGGAAGCGGCCATCCAGCTGATGCGGGCCGCCGACCACATCGTGGCCGTGGGCGGCACCGGCACCGTACGGCGCGCCTACGAGAGCGGCACCCCCGCCATCGGCGCCGGCGAGGGCAACCCCACCGTGATCGTGGACGAGACCGCCGACCTCGCCGACGCCGCCGAGAAGATCGCCACCGGCGCCGGCTACAACAACGGCACCTCCTGCTCCTCGGAGAGCAACGTCCTCGTCCACTCCTCGGTGGCGAGCCGCTTCCGCAGCGAACTGGCCCGCCACGGCGCGCACTTGTGCACCGAGGAGGAGACGCGCGCGGTGCGCTCCCTGCTGTGGAACGACAGCGGCCAACTCGACCGCGACCTGATCGGCCGCCCCGCCGCCGCGATCGCGGCCCGCGCCGGACTGGAACTCGCCGACCCCGACAAGACATCCGTGCTCGTCCTGGCCTGCGCCGATGCCACCCGTGACGACCCCATCCTGCGCGAGAAGATCGCCCCGCTGCTCACCCTGGCCGTCTACGACGACTTCGAGCAGGCCGTGGACCTCGTCCAGACCCTCTCGGACCGCTGCGGACGCGGCCACAGCTGCGCCGTGCACACCACCCGCACCGACCGGGTGATGCACCTCGCGGAGCGGATCACCACCTGCCGGGTGGTGGTCAACCAGTCGACCATGACCAACACCGGCAGCTTCGAGAGCGGCGTGCCCTTCACCACCACGCTCTCCAGCGGCAGTTGGGGCGGCACCAGCGTCGCGGGCAACATCACCTGGCGGCACTTCCTGAACCACACCCTCATCTCCCGGCCGATCCCCGCCTCCGTCCCCGACGAGCGGCTGCTCTTCGGTGACCACTGGGGCGCCGGCGCCACCCCGGCCGCCGACCGCGCGGAGCACGAGAAAGGCGCCACCTCCCTTGTCCGATAACCGCAGCCCCGACCCGACCTCGCTCGCCGCCAAGAAACGCGAACTGCTGCGCCGCAAGCTCGCCGAACGCGGACTGGCCCGCCCGGGCACCCCCGCGGCACAGGCGCCGGACGCCCCGACCGCACCCCGCCTGCCGCGGCTGTCCGCCGCCCAGCGCCGCATGTGGACCCTCCAGCAGCTCGACCCCGAAGCCGCCGCCTACAACCTGTGCGTCGCCTTCCACCTCGAGGGCGCCCTGGACCCCGAGGCCCTCCGGCTCGGCCTGTCCGACGTGGCACACCGGCACGACGTGCTGCGCACCGTCTACCGCGAGGACGCCGACGGCACCGTGACCCCCGTCCTCCTGCCCGCCGCGGACGTGGCCCTGCCGGTGACGGACCTGCGCGAGCGCACTGTGGCCGAGGCCGACCGGCTCGCCGCCGAACTCGGCGCCCGCCCCTTCGACCTGGCCGCCGAACCGCCCCTGCGCGCCGCCCTGTTGCGCACCGGCGACGACGCCCACCTCCTCGTCCTGGCCGCGCACCACATCGCCCTGGACGAGGGTAGCTGGAACGTCCTGTTCGGCGAGCTGAGCGACGCCTACGGGCGGCGCGCGGCGGGCCACAGCGCACCGCTGGCGCCGCTGCCCGTCCAGTACGCCGACTTCGCCCACTGGGAGCACGGCCGGCTCACCGGCGAGCGCGCCGAGCAGCAACTGGAGCACTGGCGCCGCCGCCTGTCTCCCTGGCCCGACCCGGTCTCCCTGCCCACCGACTTCCCCCGCCCCGCCGTCGCCGCCGAGACCGGAGCCACCAGGGCCCGGCAGCTGCCACCGCACCTGGCCGCGAAGGTACGCGAGCTGGCCCACCGGGAGGCCGTCACCCCCTTCATGGTGCTGCTCGCCGCCGCCGCGATCCTGCTGGGCCGCCGCACCGGCAGCCAGGACATCGCCCTGGGAACCCCGGCGATGAACCGCGACCGCACCGAGTTCGAGAACCTCATCGGCAACTTCGACAACACCCTGCTGCTGCGCGTCGCCCTCGACGGCGACCCCGGCTTCCGCGAGGTGCTGGAGCGGGTGCGCACCGTATGCACCGAGGGGTACGCACACCAGCAACTGCCCTTCGAGAGCGTGCTGCAGGAACTGCGCCCGCAGCGCACCGCCAGCCGGACCACGCCCTTCGACGTGATGTTCCTGCTGCGCACCGACACCTTCGCGGACTTCACCCTCCCCGGGCTGCGGGTCCGCCCCCGCCCGGTCGCCCAGCGCACCAGCCAGTTCGAGCTGACCCTGGCCGCCGTCGCCGCGGGCGAGGACCTCGCGCTGGAGGCCACCTACCGCACGGACCTGTTCAGCGCTGCCTCCATCGACGCGCTGCTGGCCCAACTCCACGTCCTGCTGGAGGAACTGACGCTCCGTCCGGACCGACCGGTCCGCCTCGCCTCCCTCCTCGGACCGCGCGAGCGGGCCCGGGTGCTGGTCGAGTGGAACGACACCGCACACCTCGTACCCGACGCCACCCTGGACCGGCTCTTCGAAGCCCAGGCCGAGCGCACCCCGCAGGCGACGGCGCTCACTTGCGGCACGCAGCAGCTGACCTACGCCGAGCTCAACGCCCGCGCCAACCGCCTCGCGCACCTGCTGGCGGGCCACGGCGCCGGACCGCAGAGCGTGGTCGCCCTGGCCCTGCACCGCTCGGTGGACATGGTCGCCTCCCTGCTGGCCATCCTGAAGACCGGCGCGGCCTACCTCCCGCTGGACCCGGACTACCCGCCCGAGCGCCTCGCGCTCATCCACCGCGACGCCGCACCCGCCCTGGTGATCACCACCTCGGACGTGGCACCCGGCCTCCCCGCCGACGGCAGCGGACGCCACCTCGTCCTGGACGACCCGGCGGTGGCCGCCCGGCTCGCCGAGCAGCACACCGGCAACCGCGCCGACGGCCCGGCCCGCACCCCGCACAGCCCCGCCTACGTCATCTACACCTCCGGCTCCACCGGCACCCCCAAGGGCGTCATCGGACTGCACAAGGGCCTGGTCAACCGGCTCAGCTGGTTCCACGCCCGCTACCCCTGGCGCCCCGACGCACCCGTATGCGCCAAGACCTCGCTGAGCTTCCTGGACGGCACCAGCGAACTCCTCGGCCCGCTGCTGCACGGCGGCTCGGTGCTGCTCGCGGACCGCACCGCCGCCAAGAGCCCGGCCGACCTCGGCGCGCTCATCGAGCAGCACGGCGCGGCCCGTATCACCGTCGTGCCCAGCCTGCTGAAGGCCATCCTGGACCTGGACCCCGCGGACCGGGACCGCTTCGCGGGCTGCGAGCTGTGGATCAGCAGCGGCGAGGCCCTGCCCGCCGCCCTGGCCGAGCGCTTCGCCGCCACCTTCCCCCACGCCCTCCTGCTCAACTTCTACGGCTCCTCCGAAGCCAGCGCCGACAGCCTGTTCACCGAGGTCGACGGCGCCGACCCGGCCCTGGGCGCCCCGCTGTGGAACACCCGCGCCCACGTACTGGACGCCGGACTCCAGCCGGTCCCCGTCGGCGGCACCGGGGAGCTCTACATCGGCGGCGACGGCCTGGCCCGCGGCTATCTGCACCGCCCCGCACTGACCGCCGAACGCTTCGTCGCCGACCCCTACGGGCCGCCCGGCGCCCGGATGTACCGCACCGGCGACGTGGTGCGCCGCCGCGCCGACGGCTCCCTGGAGTACGTCGGACGCGGCGACCACCAGGTCAAGATCCGCGGCTTCCGTATCGAACCCGGCGAGATCGAGGCCGTCCTCTTGGAACACACGGACATCGCCCAGGCCAGCGTCGTGGCGCGCACCGACGGCGCGGGCGGCGCGTTGCTGGTCGCCTACGTGGTGCCCGCCGCAGCCCAGCGGCCGGACGCCGCCCAACTGCGCACGCACCTCGGCGCCCGGCTGCCCGACTACATGGTCCCCGCGGCCACCGTCGTCCTGGACGCACTGCCGCTGACCCCCAGCGGCAAACTGGACCGACCGGCCCTGCCCGCACCGGACTTCGGCGGCGCTGTGGGCACCGACCAGCCCGAGACACCCCAAGAGGAGCTGCTGGCCGCGCTGTTCGCGCAGGTGCTGGGGCTGCCCGCGATCGGCGTACGGGACAGCTTCTTCGAGCTGGGCGGCGACAGCATCCTGTCCATCCAGCTCGCCAGCCGCGCCAAGGCCGCCGGCCTGGCCGTCACGCCCTGGGACATCTTCCAGTACCCCACGGTCGCCGCCCTGGCCGCCGCGGCCACGGCGCAATCCGGCACCGGGAACACGGACCGCATCCCGCTGACCCCGGACATGCGCCGCGCGGACGCAGCGCCGTGGTCCGGGCTGCTCCAGCTCCCCTCCGGCACCACTCGCGACCGCCTCACCACCGCCCTCCAACTCCTGCTGGACCGCCACGAGGTGCTGCGCGCCACACTGACCGGCGACGCCCTGATCCCGGCGCCGCCCGGCGAACTCTCGGCGCGGTCCCTGCTCACCCGGGCCGCAGGAGCCCCGCCCGCCGACGCGGAGGAGGAGGCGGTACGCACCGAGCGGGCGGCGGCCCGCGACCGGCTCGATCCGGGCCGCGGCAGGCACCTGGACGCGGTGTGGTGGGACGGCGGCGCACACGCCCCCGGACTGCTGCTGCTCAGCGTCCACCCGCTGGCCGTCGACGCGGATTCGTGGGCCCTGCTCCGGGACGAACTGGCGGGGAGTGTACGGGGCGCCACCGGCGCCGCACCCGCACCCGTCGCCCCCTTCGGACGGTGGGCACGGGAGCAGCAGCGCCTGGCCGCCGCCACCGGGGACGCGGAGTACTGGCGGGACACCCTCTCCGTACCGGGACCGTTCGCGCGGCTGTGGAGCGCGACGGACGGGGGAGAGGCCGCCCGGACGGTCCAACTCGCCGATACGGACACCCTCGTGGCCCTCGACGGCATCGCCGAGCGCTTCCACGCGGACCTGTCCGACGTACTGCTCACCGGCCTCGCCCTGGCCGCACACCGACGGTGCCGCGACCGGGGCGCCGACGCGGACAGCGGGCTCCCGGTGGACCTCACCCGCTCGGCCCGGAGTGCCGCAGCGCTCTCCGGCTGGGCCGACGACGAGGCCCAAGGCGCCGCCACGGTAGGCCGGTTCGGCATCCGCCGCGCGGTCCGCCTCCCCCTCGACCACGACGCAGACGACCTCGGCGCACTCCTCAAGCGCGTCAAGGAAACCTCCCGGTCCGCCCCCTCGGACGGCCTGGGATACGAGCCGCTGACCGGCCAACTCCCGCGCCCCGATCTCCGATTCACCCACGACAGCAGCCCCGCAGCACCCACCGACCCCGGCTGGACGGATACTTCCGCCCCGCGCCCCGCCACCGCGGCACCCGGAGCACTGGACCTGCGCACCCACCGCGCCGGCCCCCCGGACGCCACCCGCCTGGACCTGGCCTACGCCCACCTCGCGGGCCCCGGCGCCGAGCGGGAGGCCGCCGCACTGGCCCAGGCCTGGAGCGACGCGCTGCGCACCCTGGCCGACCGCCTCGACCAGGACGGCTTCGGCGGCCACACCCCCTCCGACTTCGCCCTCGTCTCCCTCGACCAGGGAGCCCTGGCCGCCTTGGAGGCCAGGTTCGACGCGCCGTAACACCTCCCGGCGCCCACGACCGCACCCTACGGACCGCCCGGCCACGAACCGGCCGGTCCCGGCCCGCACCGGCACCCCGGAACGGGCCGCCCCTACCGACACCTTGGAGATCCTGACATGACGTCACTTGCACCGGCCCCCACCCGCACGGCCCGCCCCCGCCGCTACCTGATGTGCCGCCCCACCCACTTCCGCGTCGACTACGCCATCAACCCCTGGATGGACCCGGCCAAGCCGGTGGACACCGAGCTGGCCGTCACCCAGTGGGAGCAACTGCGCGCTCTCTACCTGGAGTTGGGCCACACGGTGGACCTGATCGAGCCGCTCGCCGAGTACCCCGACATGGTGTACGCCGCCAACGGAGCCACCGTCGTGGACGGCAAGGTCCTCGGCGCCCGCTTCCGCAACGCCGAGCGCTCCGGCGAGGGCCCCGCCTACCTGGACTGGTTCCGCACCAACGGCTTCGCCGAGCTGCACGACCCCGCCCACGTCAACGAGGGCGAGGGCGACTTCCTGGTCACCGGGCGCTGGGTGCTGGCCGGCAAGGGCTTTCGCAGCGCGCCCGAATCCCACGCCGAGGCCCAGGAGTTCTGGGGCCGCCCGGTGGTGGGCCTGGACCTGGTCGACGAGCGCTACTACCACCTGGACACCGCGCTCGCCGTGCTGGACGACGACGAGGTGATGTACAACCCGGAGGCGTTCACACCCGGCAGCCGGGCCGTACTGGAGCTGCTCTTCCCCGGCGCGATCCAGGCGAGCGCGCGCGACGCCGCGGTGTTCGGTCTCAACGCGGTCAGCGACGGGCGTCATGTGATCCTGCCCGAGGCGGCCACCGGCCTGGCCGCACAGCTGCGCGAGCGCGGCTACGAGCCGATCGGCGTGAACCTGGCCGAACTGCTCAAGGGCGGCGGCAGCGTCAAGTGCTGCACCCTCGAACTGCGCCCGGCCGCCGCCTGAGCCCCACCCTCACTCTCCTTTCTCCCTCCCTCATCCCTGTGAAGGAATCGCCATGCGCGATGGCTTTGTGCCCTGGCCCCAATCGCTGGAGCGGGAATACCGCGCCCGGGGCTACTGGACCGACGAGACGCTGGGAACCTGGCCCGCGGGACCGGTCCCCGACCGCGCCGACCGCACCGCGCTGATCCACGCCCACGGCTCGATGACGTACGCACAGCTGGACCGCGACGCCGACCGGCTCGCCGCGGGCCTGCTGGAGCGCGGCCTGGCGCCGGGGGACCGCGTGGTGGTCCAGCTCCCCAACGTCCCCGAGTTCGTGGTGCTGTGCTACGCCCTGTTCCGCATCGGCGCCCTGCCCGTCCTCGCCCTGCCCGCCCACCGCGGCGCGGAGATCGGGCACCTCCTGGAGACCTCCGGCGCGGTCGCCTACGTCTGCCAGGACCAGTGGGCCGGCTTCGACTACCGCGAGCTGGCCGCCGAGATGCTCTCCGCCAGTGAGACGCTCCAGCACGTCCTGGTGGTCGGCGACCCCGGCCCGTACGTGAGCCTGGCGCAGGTGTACGCAAGCGAAGGGGCACCGGTGACGGCCCCCGGGCCCGGCTCCGGCGACGTCGCGCTCTTCCTGCTCTCCGGCGGCACCACCGGCAAGCCCAAGCTCATCCCGCGCACCCACGCCGACTACGCCTACCAACTGCGCCAGAGCGCACGGCTGTGCGGCGTCGGCCCGGACAGCACCTACCTGGTGGCGCTGCCCGCCGCGCACAACTTCGCGCTGGCCTGCCCCGGCGTGCTGGGCACCCTGCGCGCGGGCGGCACCGTCGCGCTCGCCGCCTCGCCCTCGCCCGAGGACTGCTTCCCGCTGCTGGACCGGATCGGCGGCCCCACCGTCACCTCCCTCGTCCCGCCGCTGGTCCCGCTGTGGCTGGAGATCGCCAGGACCACCTCCTACGACCTGTCCGGGCTCAAGCTGCTCCAGGTCGGCGGCTCCCGGCTCGACCCCACCACGGCCGCCCGGGTGGAGTCCGGCCTGGGCTGCACCCTCCAGCAGGTCTACGGCATGGCCGAGGGGCTGCTCAACTACACGCGCCTGGACGACCCGGCGGAGGCCGTGGTGCACACCCAGGGGCGCCCGCTCTCGCCCGGCGACGAGATCCGCGTCGTGGACGAGGACGGCCTGGACGTCGCCCCCGGCACCCCGGGCGAACTGCTGACCCGCGGCCCGTACACCCTGCGCGGCTACTACCGCGCACCCGAGCACAACCGCACCCGCTTCACCGCGGACGGCTTCTTCCGCACCGGCGACCTCGTACGCCTGGACCCCTCGGGCAACCTCGTGGTCGTCGGCCGGGTCAACGACGTCGTCAACCGCGGCGGGGAGAAGGTCCCGGCCGAGGAGGTCGAGGAACACCTGCTCGCCGACCCGCGCGTGAAGGCCGCGGCCGTCATCGGCCTGCCCGACCGGTACATGGGCGAGCAGACCTGCGCCTGCCTGGTGCCCCGGGACCCGGCCGATCCGCCCAGCCACGAAGAGGTGCACGCCGCGCTGCGCGATCGGGGCCTGGCCGCCTACAAGCTGCCCGACCGGGTCGAGATCTTCCCCGAGCTGCCGCTGACCGGCGTCGGCAAGGTCGACAAGCGGGCCCTGGCCGCCCGCGTCCTGGAACGCCTCGAAGTCCCCACGGCCTGAACGGCCCCCTCCCACAGGCCTGCACGGCCCTGTTCCCACGGCCTGAACGGCCTGAAAGGAAACTCCATGCCGACCCAGCTCCACGCCACGCAGTACCACACAGCACAGGCCCCTTCCCCCGGCGAGCACGTCGCCACCGCGGCCCGGCTCGCCGCTTCGGGCCGCTTCGACAGCCATGTCGTCTACGAGGGCCCCGACGGCCTGTCCATAGCCCTGGGGACCCACGCGGAGCTGCGCCTGGGCCCCCGTACCGCCCGCGTCACCGTCGGCGGCGAGGTCACCGAGACCGCCTGGCACGGCGACCCGCTCGAGCCGGTACGGGAGTTCCTGCGCTCCGTCCCCGTCGAGGACTGGCGCGTCTACGGCTGGTGCGCCTTCGAACTCGCCTACGCCATCTCCGGCGACCAGGCCGTCCAGGGCCCCGACGGCAGCGACGCGGTCCTGGCCCACCTGATCGTCCCGCACACCGAGGTCCGGCTGGGCCAGGGCAGTGCCGAGGTCCGCAGCCTGGACCCGGAGGTGCTGCGCACCGTCGTGCAGGACCTGGCCGAGGGCACGCCGGACGCCGAAGTCACCGCGCTGCGCGCCGAGGTGGACCTGGAGGTGGGCGCCGCCGAGTACGCCAAGGCCGTCTCGGCCGCCGTGGAGGACATCCGCGACGGACGGCTGCAGAAGGTGGTCCTCTCCCGCCTGGTCCCGGTCACCGAGGAGATCGACTTCCCCGCGACCTACATCGCCGGGCGCCGCGCCAACACCCCCGCCCGCTCCTTCCTGCTGGACCTGGACGGCCTCAAGGTCGTCGGCTTCAGCCCGGAGACCGTCGTCGAGGTCGCCCCCGACGGCCAGGTCGCCAGCCAGCCGCTGGCCGGCACCCGGCGCCGCACCGGCGACGAGGAGACGGACCGGCAGCTGCGCGAGGACCTGCTCTCGGACCCCAAGGAGCTGCACGAGCACGCCATTTCGGTCAAGGTCGCGGTGGACGAGCTGATCGGCCCCTGCAAGCCGGACACCGTGATCGTGCGCGAGTACATGGTCATCAAGGAGCGCGGCTCGGTGCAGCACCTGGCCTCCAAGGTGGAGGGGCGGCTGCCGCAGGGCGGCAGCCCCTGGGACGCGTTCGCCGCGGTCTTCCCCGCCGTCACCGCCTCCGGGGTGCCCAAGCACGCCGCCTACGAACTCATCCGCCGCGACGAGCCCGTGGTGCGCGGGCCGTACGCCGGGACCGTCATGGTCGTGGGCGCCGACGGCTCCATGGACGCCGCGCTGGTGCTGCGCAGCGCCTACTCCCAGGGCGGCAGGACCTGGCTGCGCGCCGGGGCCGGCGTCGTCGAGCACTCCCGCCCCGAGCGTGAACTGGAGGAGACCCGCGAGAAGTTGAGCAGCGTCTCGGTCCACCTGGTACCGCGGGGGGAGCGCAAGCCCGGCGGGGTACTGCCGGTGGAGTAAGGCACCGGACGCCCGGTGCGGGACGCGCGAGCGGCAGCCGGCCGGGGAGGGTGGAAGGCGGATTCCTCCCTCCCCGGCGGCGCCGTGTTCCTGGTGAACGGCCGCGGAACGAGGGGCAGTCGCGCACCCGAGGAGCTGACCCATGACCCGCACCCTGCCCACGCCGACCACCCCCGCACCGCCCGGCCGGGCCGACCCGCCCGACCTGCCCGGCCCACGCCTGCTGGAGCGCGCCCGCCCCTACACCCTGTCCCTCTTCCGCGCCGTCACCGGCCTGCTCTTCGCCTGCCACGGCGCCGCCTCGCTCTTCGGCGTGCTCGGCGGCGCACCGGGCACCGGCGGCGGGACCGTCGCGGCGGGCACCTGGCCCGGCTGGTACGCGGCCGTCATCCAACTTGTCGGCGGCTCCCTGGTCATGCTCGGCGCGGTCACCCGCACGTCCGCCCTGATCGGCTCCGGTTCGATGGCGTACGCGTACTTCGAGGCGCACCAGGGCCTCGCGCTGTGGCCGCTGGAGAACGGCGGCGAACTCTCGGCCCTGTTCTGCTGGGCCTTCCTGGCGCTGGCCGTCACCGGCCCGGGAACCGCCTCCGTGGACCGGCTGATCGCCCGGCGGCGGGCCCGTGGCCAGGCCATTCGCCCTTGACGCCACGGCGGGCGGCACGCAGGATGATCGACTCGTGCGGGGCGGGCGACCACCGGTCACCGGCTACCGCACCGTAATGCACCACAAGTTAAGGAACTTCATGCACCGACGCATTTCGGCACTTGTCGTGACCGCTGCCCTGGCCGGCGGCGCCCTGCTCACCGCCGTGCCCGCCCAGGCCGCCACGACCGCCACCCAGCAGGGCGTGGTCGCCCGCGGCGCCGTCAAGGTCAACATCGACGAGCTCGCGGCGCAGGCCCGCGCCCTGCGCAGCAAGGCCGCCAAGCTGGACCGCGCGGGCAACCACGCGGCCGCCAAGAAGGCCCGCGCCCAGGCCGCCGCGATCGACAAGCGCATCGCGCAGCTCCTCGACGCGGAGAAGCACGCCTGAGTCGCACACCGCGGTGACAGCGCCCGCCCCGATGGCTCGGGGCGGGCGCTGTTCCCGTACGCCTCCCCGCCGCTCGCCGACCGCAGCCGCCGAGCGGCCTTGCCGAAGTCTGCGCTTTTGCGCCCGGTCAACGGCTCGGGGAACTGTGCGACCAGCCCTCACCGGCCCGCGGTGCCAAGCCCAGGCTTCCAGCGCGGCGCCGGGCAGCCGCGTGGGACCCGCCGGGAGGACGGTCCGACGGCCGTGCGAAGCTGCCGGGATGACAGCACACTTGATCGCAGTAGTGGGCAGCAGCCCCGGAGTCGGCAAGTCCACGCTGTGCGCCGCGCTGGCCCGGTGGCTGAAGGAATCCGGGGCGGTGGTCGACCACTTCGAGGAGGCCGACATCCTCACCCGGCCCGCCTTCGCCCCGGTGGCGGCGGAGTTCGCCGACGGGACCGGCAGCGTACGCCCCGAAACCCTGGTCGCCGCCACCCGCGCCTACGTCGCGCAGTCCCGCGCGGACGGCATGGACGCCCTGGTCACCGACGCGCTGATCCCCTTCGTCCCCTCGCTGGTGGCCTGGGGCCACGACGAGCCGGCGATCGCCGCCGTCGTGGCGCACCTGGTGACCGCCGTCGCACCGACCCGCGTCACGGTGGTCTATCTGCGCGACGACCCCGAGGCCGCGCTGCGCCGGGCCCTTGAGCGGGAGGGCCCGCAGTGGGCCGACTGGTTCGTCGGCAAGCTCGGTGCGACGCCCGGCGGACGCCGGGTCACCGACCTGGCCACGGCCGCCGCCCATCTGCGCGCCGAGTCCGACCTGACCCGGCGCCTGCTGGCGGCCACGCCGTGGGACGTGGTGGCCGTGGACGTCGGCGGCCAAGACGCCGAGCAGGTACGCCAGGAGACCCTGCGGCGCCTGGAACCCCTCCTGGCCGCCGGCCCCGACGACGGCGCTGGCACACTGCACGGATGATCCTGCGCACCGCGACCGCCGACGACCTGCCCGCCTTCCTCGAACTCGCGGGGGAGGTGGAGCACTGGTTCGGCCCGATGGTGGCCGAGCCGGGCTTCCACGCCGCGGTCCGCGAGCACGCCGCAAGCGGCCTGGCCCTGCTCGCCGAAGCGTCGTCGGGCGACGGGGGCCCGGCGGTGCTCGGCGGGCTGCTGTTCGGGTCCGAGCCGCCCGCGTACCACGTCCACTGGCTGGTGGTCTCGCGCCGGGCCCGCGGCGGGGGAGTGGGGCGGGCGCTGATGGCCGAGGCCCTGCGCCGGTACGTCACCGAGCCCGGCACCGTGGAGGTGGTCACCTTCGGCGCCGACCACCCCGGGGCCGTGACCAGCGGCGCCCGCGTCTTCTACGAGCGGCTCGGCTTCGTACCGGCCGAGGCCACCGACCCCGGGCCGGAGGGCGGCTCCCGGCAGATCTACCGGCTCGCCGCCGCCCGGCCCTGAGGGCTCTCGCGCCCCATCAGGGGCGCGGGGCTGCATGGCTGTGCGGCTTTCAGCCGCGCCGTGCCCGCAGCTCACACACCGCACCCTCAGTGGAGCGTCACGGCCGCGGCCCGAGCACCCGCTCGCCCTCGCGGACCGTGATGGCCATCGCCGGGCACGAGTCGGCCGCGTCCAGCGCCCGTTCGTCGGCCGGGATGTCGGGCCGCAGCGGGCGCGCGTGCTCGCCGTCCAGGGCGAACAGGTCCGGCGCGATCCCGGCGCAGATCCCCGAGGCCATGCACTGGTGGCCGTCCACCTCCGCGGTCCAGGTCACGGCGTCACCACCCCACCGGCAGCACACGCGGCCCGCGCACCAGCATCTGGTCCTTCCACACCACGTCCCCGGCCACATGGAGCCCGGGGAAGCGGGTGACCAACGCGCTGATGGCCTCCTGGAGTTCGAGCCGGGCCAGCGGCGCGCCCAGACAGTGGTGCACGCCGTGCCCGAAGCCCAGGTGCTGGTTGCCGCTGCGGGCGATGTCCAGCTTGCCCGGCTCGCCGAAGCGCAGCGCGTCCCGGTTGGCCGCGCCGATGGCGACCAGGACGGGCTCCCCGGAGCGTACGAGGGTGCCGCCGACCTCGATGTCCTCGGTGGCATACCGGGCGAACCCGGCGCCGCTGCCCAGCGGTACGAAGCGCAGCAGCTCCTCGACGGCGCCCCGTACCAGCTCCGGGTCCGCGCGCAGCCGCTCCAGCTCGCCGGGGTGATCCAGCAGCGCGAGCACGAAGTTGGGGATCTGGGTCGCGGTGGTCTCGTGCCCGGCGACCAGGATGCCCACGCACAGGTCCACCAGCTCCAGCTCGGACAGCCGGTCGCCGACGTCACGGGCCTCGATGAGCCCCGTCATCAGGTCGTCGCGCGGCGCACGCCGGTGATCGGCGATCAACTCGGCCATGTACGCCCGCAGTTCCTCCCGGTTGGCGTCGAACTCCTGTGCCGTCAGGGAGCTGGTGGACAGTGCCGCATCGCTCCACTCGCGGAACTTGGGCCGGTCCTGCTCAGGAACGCCCAGCATGCGGCAGATCACCGCGACCGGGATGGGCAGGGCGTAGCGGTCCACGAGGTCGGCGGGCGGGCCCGCCGCCTCCAGTTCGTCCAGCAGATCGTGCGTCAACTGGCGCACCTGCGGCCGTAATTGCTCCACCCGGTGGACGGTGAAGGCCTTGGCGACCAGGGTGCGCAGCCGGGTGTGGTCGGGCGGGTCCATCGACAGGATGCCGCTGTCCTGCATGCCCTCCGACTGGCGCGGCTGGTCGTGACGGGCGCTCTCCGCGCGGCTGAAGCGCTGGTCGCCGAGGACGAACCGGGCCTCGGCGTAGCGGGTGACGAGCCAGGCCGGTTCGCCGTAGGCGAGCTGCACCCGCAGCAGCCCGGGGTGGTCGCGGGCCTGTTCGTAGGCCTGGGAAAGCTCCAGTCCTTGGGCCGAGTTGAAGGGGTAGGCAATGGGGCTGGGATCGGCGATGGTCACCGGGGCCTCCCTTGTGTAAGCGTCTGCTTACAAGACGGTAGATCGGCCCGCGGGTAAGGTCAACGGTGCGTACGGCCGCTATCCTGACGGGCCCTCGAAAGCGGGAGGTCACAGCGATGGTCAGGGGCGTGAAGATGGACGGGACCACTGCCGTCACGCGCAGGCGGGGCGCGCAGGACACCCGGCGGCTTCTGCTGGCGGCGGCGTCCGCACTGTTCGCCGAGCGGGGCTACGAGCGGGCCACGGTACGCGACATCGCGGAGCGGGCCGGGGTCAACCAGGCGCTCCTCTTCCGCTATTTCGGCTCCAAACAGGCGCTGTTCGCCGAGGTGATGACGCACGGCGGCCACGAGCAGCTGCGCACCACGGCCCCCGAGCAGCTCTTCGAGGTCGCCCTGCGCGGCATCCTCGCCCCCAAGGGCGGGTCCGCCGGGCCGGGCCCCGACGAGGCGGACCGGCCGCTGGCCACCTTCCTGCGCTCCATCGGCAGCGACGACACCTCGGCGGTGGTCCACAACCTGAACGAGGAGTACGCCAAGGTCCTGGCCACCCTCAGCGCCGCCGACGACAGCGGCCTGCGCGCCGACCTCGCCCTGTCCTGGCTGCTGGGCATCGGCCTGATGCGCGTCGTGGTCGCCAAGGAGCCGCTGGCCAGCGCCGACCCGGACACGGTGTGCAAGCTGGTCCTGGACACCCTCGGCACGCTCCTGGAGGACCTGCCGGCACCGGACGCGTAAGGGCCCGCCGGGACAGGAGCGACAGACTCCCCCGGCGGGCCGCCCCACGCCTACTGCTTGCGGTAGTCGTACGCCTCACCGGCCGCCGCCACCACGGCGTCCAGATCCGCCCCCGCCGACGCGGTGACCACGGCCGCGACCGCGCCCTCCACGAACGGCGCGTCCACCAGCCGCGCACCCTCGGGCAGTTCGTCGCCCTCGGCCAGCAGCGCCTTCACGGTCAGCACGGCACTGCCCAGGTCCACCAGGATCGCCACCCCCGCACCCCGGTCGACCTTGTGCGCCGCCTCGGTGATCAGCTCCGAGCTGGTCCCCAGACCGCCGTCGGGAGTGCCGCCCGCCGCCGCGACCGGGGCCGTGGCGCCCCCGCCCGCCAGCCCGGCCGCCAACTGCGCCACGGACTCGGCCACCGGCCCGCTGTGCGACACCAGCACGATGCCCACCGGCCCCTTCGCGCCACCTGCCGCGCTCATCGGGCCACCTCCGCCAGCGCGGCGACCAGCAGCGCCGACGAGGTCGCACCCGGGTCCTGGTGCCCGATGCTGCGCTCACCCAGGTAACTCGCCCTGCCCTTGCGGGCCTGGAGCGGTACGGTCGCCAGCGCCCCCTGCTCGGCGGCCTCGGCCGCCGCCTCGAAGGAGGTGCCCAGCGCGCTCACCGCCGGGTCCAGCGCGTCCAGCATCGTCTTGTCGCCGACCGCGGACCCGCCGAGCTGGGCCACCGCCTCCACACCGGTACGCAGTGCCGCGGCCAGCTCCGCGCGGGAGACCTCGGCACCGTCGCCCAGCGACTTGCCCGTACGCCGCAGCAGGGTCCCGTACAGCGGGCCCGACGCGCCGCCCACCGTGGAGATCAACTGCCGCCCCGCGGCGATCAGTACGGCGCCTGGCGTCGGCGGCACCTCCTCCTGCAGACTCTTGACCACGGCGGCGAAGCCACGCTGGAGATTGCTGCCGTGGTCGGCGTCGCCGATGGCGGAGTCCAGCTCGGTCAGCCGCGCCGCCTCGCGGTCCACGGACGCGGCGGCCGCCGCCATCCACCGCAGGAAGAACGCGGCATCCAGTGCCGTTTCGGACACGGTCACTCCTCGAAGTTCTCGACGTACTCGGATCTTGGGGAAATCGGGGTCACAAGGGCCATTGGAGCGCGGGGGAGCCGGGCGCGGCTCAGCACCCCCACCGCAGGCCCGCGGTCCGCACCGGCGCGTCCCACAGCCGCAGCAGTTCCTCGTCCACCTGGCACAGCGTCACCGAGGCGCCCGCCATGTCCAGCGAGGTGACGTAGTTGCCGACGAGCGTACGGGCCACCACCACACCCCGCGCGGCCAGCACCCGGTGCACCTCGGCGTTGAACCCGTACAGCTCCAGCAGCGGGGTCGCGCCCATCCCGTTGACCAGCAGCAGCACCGGGCCGCGCGGCGCCAGATCGTCCAGCACCGCGTCCACCGCGGCCTCGGCGATCTCGCCGGAGGTCATCATCGGACGCCGCTCCCGGCCCGGCTCGCCGTGGATACCCACCCCCAACTCCAGCTCGCCCGCGGGCAGGTCGAAGGTCGGGCTGCCCTTGGCGGGCGTCGAACAGGCGCTGAGCGCCACCCCGAAGCTGCGCGAGGCCGCCACCACCTGGCGGGCCAGTGCCTCCACCCGCTCCAGCGGCTGCCCCTCCTCGGCCGCCGCACCCGCGATCTTCTCCACGAACAGCGTGGCGCCGGTGCCGCGCCGGCCCGCCGTGAAGGTCGAGTCGGACACCGCCACATCGTCGTCCACCAGGACACTGGCGACCTGGACGCCCTCGTCCTCGGCCAGTTCGGCGGCCATCTGGAAGTTCAGCACATCGCCCGTGTAGTTCTTCACGACGAACAGCACACCCCGCCCGCTGTCCACCGCGGCCGCCGCCCGCACCATCTGATCGGGCACCGGCGAGGTGAACACCTCACCCGGACAGGCGGCATCCAGCATCCCGGGCCCCACGAACCCCCCGTGCAGCGGCTCGTGCCCACTGCCCCCACCGGAGATCAGCGCCACCTTGTCGGCCACCGGCGCATCCCGCCGCACAATCACCCGCCGCTCGACATCCACCACCAACTCCGGATGCGCGGCCGCCATCCCCCGCAGCGCATCCCCCACCACGGTCTCCGGCACATTGATCAACATCTTCACGCGGGACTCCTCGAACATCGAAGGGAGAGCTCTGCGCCCTACGTTTTCACAGCTCAGCCGCGCGGTGTCAGACGGTCGCCACTGACGGCCCCCGCGACCCTCAGCCCCCTCCGCACGGGCGAAGCGCACTGGCGTCCGGGCCGACGGCCTGACAGAGCGAAAAGTCGCCCTGCAGACGGAAGATCCGCCCGTATCGCACCCTGCTCTCCGGGCCGCCGCCGGTGACCTGGAAGGGCTGCCCGTGGCTGTCGATGACGGTGTGCTTCCTGCGGTCGCCGACCAGGTAGGTCACCTGGAGCCGGAAGGCCGCGTAGAAGCGCTGCGACGTGGCCCGGAAGACCACGACCTGCTGCTTGCGGTGGCCCACGTCAATGGTGTGCTGGGCGAAGAACGGTGGCCCGGGCCGGAACGTGCCGGTGTTCTCCTCGTACACCGCCTCGTGCGCGACGGGATAGGGCCGGTCCAGGTCGAACAGCAGCGTGAAGGCATCCGACCCGGCCTGGGCCGGGGCGTCGAAGAGCGTTCCGGTGAGCGGAGCGGTGCGGCGTACGAACTCCGGGCGGATCTCCAGGATCGTCACCCGCTCGTCGCGACGGCCGGTGAGTGTCAGGCGCACGGTCTGGGCCCGCAGATTGACCGCGCCCGCCGACTGCAGGAGACCGGTGAACTCAGGAGCGGCCACGGAGCCCGGCCGCGCCAGGAAGCGGGCCTGTCCGGCGCTGGGCCGGAAGTCGCCGCGGGTGACGGCGCTGCGCCCCTCGTCGTCCAGATGAATCCGCTCGACGGACACCGAGAAGTCCGGGCCGGTGCGCGGTCGCTCACCGGAGCCGGAGGAGCCGGAAGAGGCGGAGGAGGCGGCGGACCAGGAGATCAGCGCCGCGATCCGGTCCGGCAGGCCCGCGATCTGCTCCTGTACGAGCGTGGCCGCGCCCACGAGCACGACCGGTACGAGCCACGCCAGAAACCTGCGGCTGCGCGCGGGCGCCCCGGCCCGCGCCCCAGGCGGCACCCTGCGAGCGGCCGACGGCCTGGGCCGCCGCGGTGGCCTGAGCCTGGGACGCCTCGCCGCGGGCACCGCGCTCCTCCCGGCCGCAACAACGGATCAGTGGCACGCCAGAGCATGCCAGGCGCCGCGCTGCCCGTTCCGGTTTTCCGAAGACCTCACCCGAGCCAGGGACGCCGAAGGAGCAGCGCCCACCCCTTCCACATTTCTGAAACGCGTTCTACTGTGCCCTCCGGTCCACTTTCCGACGGACCGTCAGACGCCGTGCCGGGACGGGCAGAAGCAGACCAGGAGGGGCCGTGCACCTCGAATACACCCCCGAACAGCAGCGGCTGCGCGCCGAGTTGCGCGCCTACTTCGCCGAACTGGCGCCGCAGGAGACCGCATCACCGGACGCCGACCCCGCCGCCCGCAAACGCCACTACCGCCGCACCATCCGCCGACTGGGCGCGGACGGCTGGCTGGGCGTGGGCTGGCCCAAGGAGTACGGCGGGCGCGGCATGTCGGCCATGGAACAGTTCATCTTCTTCGACGAGGCCGCACAGGCCGGCGTACCGCTCCCGCTGATGGCGCTGAACACCGTCGGACCGACCATCATGAGCTTCGGCACGGACGAGCAGAAGGCGTACTTCCTGCCCCGCATCCTGACCGGGGAGATCGACTTCGCCATCGGCTACAGCGAGCCGGACGCCGGCACCGACCTCGCCTCCCTCAAGACCCGCGCCGTACGCGAGGGCGACGAGACCACCGGCACCTACACCGTCAACGGCCAGAAGATCTGGACGACCAACGGCGACACCGCCGACTGGGTGTGGCTGGCCGTGCGCACCACCCCCGTGGAGAGCGGCGTCCCCCCGCACAAGGGCATCACCATGCTCCTGGTCCCCACCAGCGACCCCGGCTACTCCTGCACCCTCATCAACACCCTCGCCTCCCACGACACCACCGCCAGCTACTACGAGAACATCCGCGTCCCCGCCTCCCGCCGCGTCGGCGAGGAGAACAAGGGCTGGCGCATCATCACCAACCAGCTCAACCACGAACGCGTCACCCTCGCCGCCCACGGCACCATGGCCATCCGCGCCCTGCACGACGTCCAGCGCTGGGCCGCCACCACCAAACTCGCCGACGGACGCCGCGTCATCGACCTGGGCTGGGTCCGCGGACGCCTGGCCCGCACCCACACCAAGCTCGAAGCGATGCGCCTGATGAACTGGCGCATGGTGGACGCCCTCGAACACGGCACCCTCACCCCGCAGGACGCCTCCGCCGTCAAGGTCTACGGCTCCGAGGCCCGCCGCGAGGCCTACGCCTGGCTGATGGAGATCGTCGGCTCCGCGGGCCCGATGAAGGAAGGCTCAGCCGCCACCGTCCTCCACGGCGAACTCGAACGCGGCTACCGCTCCGCCGTCATCTTCACCTTCGGCGGCGGCAACAACGAAATCCAACGCGAAATCATCTCCTGGATCGGCCTGGGAATGCCCCGGGTACGGCGCTAGGGAGCTGGTGACGAAGATTTGGCATTGGCGCAAAAGGGGGATAGCCGGCACCAAAGTCCCCATCTCACATCAGCGGTGATGCGAACTCTTCGTCCTGTCGCATTCGAGCTGGCAGATTTTCACTCGCTCTCATCCGAACCGGCGGCTTCTCAGAGCATCGCCCCGGTGTGTCGCGCCGGGGCGCGAGCAGCCTTATGTCTGCCGGATGCGTTGCGACGCGACGACGTCCGTTTCTGGCCGGGTGTCCTCCGTGTCGATCGCGATGGGGGCGCTGCCAGGGTCCGGCAGAGGGGTGGGTGGCCCCGTGGTGGGCGCGGCTGACGCCGGGCAGGGGCGGGTGTTTTCTGCGGCCTGTGCCATCCACTGCAGGATGCGGCTCGGTGTCCGGGACATGGTGTCCTATCCGGTCAGGAAATCCAGGAGGTGAGGGTGAAGCGGTAGTCAGCGAACCGGCCGGATGGGCAGTGTGAGACCAGGACTTCGTGGAAGGCGCTGGCTGGGAAGAAGAGGATCGTGTCGTGGTCGGGCTCGATGGTCCGGAAGGTATCGGCGCGTTCGGCCCGGCCGTCGCGCACCGTGGTGTCGTACAGGCGAAGTTGCCCGCCGTCGAAGCCGCGGGGGCGACGGTGAAGGTAGTACACGGCTGGGACTGCCGTCGCCGGATCGGGCGCTTTGGCCGCGTCGGTATGGACCGTGAAGTGCCCCTCGGGCCCATGGGCCGTAAGGACGAGGGCACTGCCTTCCGACGCAGCATCTGTCGTCGGCGAACGCGACTTCCGTGCAAGCCATGTCGTTGAAGAACACGGGCTCTCGACAGTCTCAGACGTCAACCAGACGTGCCGGGACCGCAGAATGGTTCGAGGCCCCGTGGCCAGCAGGGACGCTTCTGCCACAGGTGGCAGTCCGAAGGTGCCGGCACATTCTTCGTCCCCTGGCGGTACACGCCTTCCACCGTTGCTGACCTGCCAAGACGACGGTGGCTACTGCGATCGGCAGCCTGTTGGCCCGTGAATAGTCCGGATCGTGACTGTCGGGCGTCGGTGATCAGGGCGGCACCGTGCTGCTGGAGCACATGAAGAGCGGGACCGATGAGTTCAACCTCGCAGGGCTCTACCTGTGGCGTGACGGCAGCGCGCGCACGCTGCGCCTGCCCGCCGAGACGGTCGTGGGAAGGACGCCCGTCCGGGCAACTGGCGTGTGTGACTGCGGTGTTCAGGACCGGAATGTTGGATTCCTTATATCCGGCATCTGTAAAGAATGGTCAATTTTTGACGTTGGTGATCTGGCGTAGGCAAGATCACTACGTTGTAAGATGGGGACCTCCTGGCTTATTTCGATACACCTGGACCACCGGTGGGACATCAGTTTTGAGACGCCCGTAGTACCGGCAGTCTCGACGACACCTGCAGGCCGAGGGGGAAGGCACTGCTGAAAGCCTCCCCTTGCGTCGGCGCGCAAGAACAGTCGCCGGCGAGATGCCGCGCTGCGCGCATCAACGGGGATGGGGAGATTGATGCAGATCAACGTGCTGGGTACGTTAGCCGTCGAGCATGGAGGGGCGACGTACCGGATCCGGGCGAAGAAGCTCCGGACGTTATTCGCCGTCCTGGCTCTGAATGCCGGACGCACGGTTTCCTGGGACACCCTGGTGAACGAGCTATGGCCCGACAAGAACCTGTTGAACTCCCGAAACGCCCTGCATGCCAATGCCGCAAGACTGCGGAAGCTCATGGAGAGTTGGGACACGTCCGGGCTTCCCCGCGAGCTGGTGTCCACGACCGGCGAGAGCTACACACTCGAACTCCCCGAGGACTGCACGGACGCCATGCGGTTCCTGCGCCTGGCCGCCCGGGGTTCGGAGTTGCTGCGTGATCAGCCGGCCCGCGCCGGTGAGGTGCTGAACGAGGCCCTGCGCCTGTGGAGGGGCCCCGCGCTGCTCGACGTGGGGGAGGGCGCGCTGTGCCGGTCGGCCGCGGCTCAGCTGGAGGAGCGGCTGCTCACGCTCCGCGAGGACATCGTCGTGGTGAAGCTGAACACGGGCGGTGAGCGGGAGGCCATCTCCGAGTTGCAGGAGCTGGTGGTGTCCCATCCCGGGCGTGAGCGCTTCAGTGAGCAGCTCATGGTCGCCCTCTACCGTTGCGGTCGGCAGAGCGAGGCCCTGGACGTCTACCGGCGCACCCGCTCCTGGCTCGCCGACGAACTCGGCCTGGACGTGGGGCGTTCGCTGCGCGATCTGTACCAGGCCGTCATCTCGCAGGACCCGGTGCTGGACGCCCGATTCGTCTGACCGTGCCACCGACCGGCTCGACTGACGTGGTATTCACATCGTCGGTGCCGACCGTGCTCAACGGGCGAAGTGACAGCCGCCCGTTGAGCACGGTCGCTCAGGCGGCCCTGCGGTAGGCACGCAGACTCAGCGGTACACACACGGCCAGCAGTACGACGAGCGTCCCGGCCGTGACCAGCGCCGGGTGCTCCGCGGGAAAGCCGTCGCCGGCCACCACGGGGTTGCCCCACAGCGAACGGCAGGCCGTCACCACCGAACTGACCGGATTCCACTCGGCCAGCGGGCGGATCCACGACGGCAGCCCCTGCACCGAGAAGAACGCGTTCGACAGGAACGAGAACGCGACGAGCACCACGGCCCCCACCGAGTCGATCGTCTCCGGGGAGCGCAGCCAGAGCCCGATCAGCACGCCCACCCACAGCATCGCGTAGATGAACGCCAGCACCAGGGCGAGCCCGGCGACCACCGACAGCGGCCCGGTGTGCGGCCGCCACCCGATGGCGTAGCCCACCAGCATCACGATCCCCAGCCCGATGGCCGAGACCATCAGGTCCGAGAGGGTCTGCCCGGCGAGCACGGCCGTACGCGAGACGGGCAGCGACCGGAACCGGTCCACCAGCCCGCCGCGCAGGTCCATGGCCACCCCGATGGCCGTCGGCCCGATACTGGCCAGCCCCACCTGTACGGCGACGCCCGCCATCAGGTACTCCTGATAGGCGCCGCTGCCGGGGACCGCGATCGAGCCGCGGAAGAGATAGCCCACCGCGATCAGCAGAACCAGCGGGTTCAACGTGATGCCGAGGAACTTGCCCGGGGCCCGCCGCAGATGCAGCAGATGCCGTCCGGCCAGGGCGGCCGTATCGGCCAGGCCGGTGGCCAGGCCGCTCAGCGGGCCGGTACCCGGCCTTCCGGGACGCGGCGGTTGCGTACTCAAGGGGCGTGGTCCTGCGCGCAGTTCACTCATGGGTCACGGCCTCCGGCCGGGGGCGCTCGGTCAGTTGGAAGAACACGTCGTCGAGGGTGGGACGGTGCAGTTCGAAGTCGGACACCTCGACGCCCGCGGCCCGTAGCGCGGTGGCGATCGCAGCCAGACTCTCCAGGCCGGAGTCCAGCGGTACGGACAGGCTGCCCGCCACCGAGTCCACGGTGGGTTCCGCCGTGGCGAGCGCGGACACGGCCGACAGGGCGGCCGACAGGCTCTCGGGGCGGGACACCGACACCTCCAGGTACTCGGTGCCGACCGTGCGCTTCAGCTCGGCCGGTGTTCCCGCCGCGATCACCCGGCCGGAATCGATGACCACGATCTGGTGCGCCAGATAGTCTGCCTCCTCCAGGTATTGCGTGGTCAGCAGCACGGTGATGCCCTCGTCGACGAGTTCGCGGACCACGTTCCAGAGCACCATGCGGCTGGTCGGGTCCAGCCCGGTGGTTGGCTCGTCCAGAAAGAGCACCGGCGGCCGGGCGATCATGCACGTGGCCAGGTCCAGCCGGCGCCGCATGCCGCCCGAGTAGCTGCCCGCCGGTCGGTCGGCCGCCTCGGTCAGCTCGAAGCGCTCCAGGAGTTCCTCGGCACGCCGCCGTGCGCCGCGCCGGCCCTGCCGCAGTAGCCGCCCGAGCAGGACCAGGTTCTCCCGGCCAGTGAGCAGTTCGTCGACCGCCGCGTACTGCCCGGCGAGCCCGATCCGGCGCCGGACCTCCTTGCTCTGGCGCACCACGTCGTGCCCGGCGACCGACGCGTGTCCGGCGTCCGGTACCAGCAGTGTGGACAGCACCCGCACCGTGGTCGTCTTGCCCGCCCCGTTGGGGCCCAGCAGGCCGAGCACCGACCCGGTGGCCACGGACAGGTCCACGCCGCGCAGGGCGGTGTGCCCCCGGTACCTCTTCTCCAGCCCCTCCGCGTAGACCGCAGTATCCGGCCGCACCGCCGTCAGCTGCCGGAGCGCGCGGACAGGCTCTTGGGGCGCATATCGGTCCAGTCCCGCTCGACGGCGGCCAGCGCCTGGGCACGAGTGCTCTCGCCGAGCACCACCGTCCAGCCCGGCGGGACCTCGGCGAACGCGGGCCAGATGCTGTGCTGGCCCTCGTCGTTGACCAGGACGAGGAACGTACCCTCTTCGTTGTCGAACGGATTGGTCATGTCGGCTTCTCCTATGGTGTGTGTTACGAGGGTTGCTGTGCTGCGCAGGTGCGCTTGGGGGCCGGCTGTCGGGGGTCCGCGGGCGAGGGGGCGCGGCCGGATCACCCGTAGAGGCGGTCCAGTTCGGCGGCCACGATGCGGCCGATCCGGGCCTGCGGGTCGGAGTGCATCATGAACTCGTGCCCGCACGGCACGTCGTGGATCTCCACCGCCCCGCCGACGTGCGGCTCCCACGCCCGTGCCTTGTGCCTGCTCTCGTCCGGGCCGAGCCCGAGGCTCGCGACGAAGAGCAGCATCCGGCCCTCGACCCGGCCCGGTGTGAACTTCCGTGCCAGGCGCAGGTGGTTGTGCATGATGTCGACGAGATGGGGGATGTCCAGCCCGCCCAGCGGGCTGTTGGCGCGCCGCAGTGCCTCGTGGACCTCTTCCGCCGTCGGCCCGTCGGGGCTTCCGCCGGTGTGCTCCAGGCCGAAGTACTCCAGGACGGCGGTCAGCAGCTCGCCGTCCGTGGGCTCCGGCGCACCCGGGACGCCGGGGAAGCTGTCCAGGTTGGCCAGCAGCGCGACCTCCTCGCCCGCGGCCTGGAGCTGGGCGGCGATCTCGTGCGCGACCAGCCCTCCGTAGGACCAGCCCAACAAGTGGTACGGACCGCTGGGCTGGATCTCCCGCAGGCGCCCGAAGTAGTGGGCGGCCACCTCCTGGATGCTGTCGGGCAGCGCACCCCGGCCGGTGAGGCAGGGCGTCTGGAAGCCGTAGATCGGGTGGCGCTCGCTGATGTGCGCGGTCAGGCCTAGGTAGGGGAGGCTGAATCCCACACCGCCGTGGACACAGAACAGCGGCGGCCGGTCCCCGGTCGGCCGGATCGGCAGCACCGGGCCGAACAGATCGAATGCCCCGGCCCCGTCGGTCCGGCCGTCGGCCTCCTGCTGGACCCGGTCCAGGAAGGTGGTGCCGGCTGCCTGCTCCGCCCGCTGCGTGGCCGCGGCCAGCGCCTCGACGGTCTGGTGCCGGAAGACGTCGGACAGCGTGATCTTCAGCCCCGCCTTACGGGCCCGGTCCACGATCTGTACGGAGCGGATGCTGTCGCCACCCAGCTCGAAGAAGCCCGCATCGGCGTCGACTTGGGGCAGCCGCAGGACCTCGGCGAACACCTCGCACAGGAGCTCCTCCTGCGGGGTGCGCGGCTTGCGGCCCGAGCCGGCGGGCACCTCGGCGGCGGGCACCGGCAGCGTCTTGCGGTCCACCTTGCCGTTGGGCGTCAGCGGCAGCTCGTCCAGGGTGAGGAACGCGGTGGGGACCATGTAGTCCGGCAGCAGCCCGGACAGGTGCTCGCGCAGCTCCGGGCCGGACACCGGCGCGCGCTCGGGCACGGTGTACGCGGTCAGCCGCCGGTCCCCCGGCCGGTCCTCACGGACCATCGCCACCGCCTGGGAGATTCCCGGGTGCGCCGTCAACGCGCTCTCGATCTCGCCCAGTTCGATCCTGAAGCCGCGCAGCTTGACCTGGTGGTCGACGCGGCCGACGTACTCCAGCTGCCCGTCCGCGGTCCAGCGCACCAGGTCGCCGGTGCGGTACATCCGCTCGCCCGTCCCGCCGTAGGGGTCGGCGACGAAGCGCTCGGCCGTCAGTGCCGGCCGGTTCAGATAGCCCCGCGTCACCTGCGCGCCCGCCAGGTACAGCTCGCCCGCCACGCCGGGGGCGACCGGCCCGAGCCGCGCGTCCAGGACGTAGGCCCGGGTGCCCGCGAGCGGGCGGCCGATGGGCGGCCTGCCGTCACCGGTCAGCGGGTCGCTGGCCACCGTGACGATGGTGCACTCGGTCGGACCGTAGAGGTTGTACATCCTCCGGCCCGCGGACCACCGCGCGGCGACCTCCGGCGGCAGCGCTTCGCCCGCGGAGATCAGCGACATCCCTTCAGGCAGCGTGACGTCCTCGGGGAAGGCGGCCAGAACCGCCGGGGGCAGCATGGGAAGTGTCACGCCGTGGCGGGCGATCAGTTCGACCAGCGGCTCGCCGGGGCCGCGGCACTCCGCCGTCGTCAGGACCAGTGCCCCGCCGCACAGCAGCGCCGACATCAGCTCGAAGGCCGTTGCGTCGAAGCTGGGCGAGGCGAACTGCAGAGTGCGGGTGTGCGGGCCGAGTCCGAAGCGCTGGGCGAAGTCGGAGACCATGGCGACGACGCCGGGGTGCTCGACGACGACGCCCTTGGGGCGGCCGGTGGAGCCCGAGGTGTAGATGACGTAGCAGGCGTCGCGGAGGTTCACCGGGCCGGTGCGGTCGGCGTCGGTGAGATCGCCCTCCGGGTGACCGGCGGACTCCGCGCCGCCGTTGAGCAGGATCACCGGGCCATCGGTACCGGGTATGCGGGCGGCGGTCTCCTCGGCGGCGATCACGCACACCGGCTCGGCATCCGCGAACATGTACGCGAGACGGTCGGCCGGATAGTCGGGGTCCAGCGGCAGATAGGCGGCGCCGGACTTCATCACGGCCAGCATCGCCACGACCATGTCGACCGACCGCGGCAGCAGCAGCGCGACCAGCCGGCCGGGCCCCGCGCCGTGCCCGGCCAGCAGCCGGGCGAGCCGGTTGGCACGTGCGTTGAGCTCCCCGTAGGACAGTTCCTCGGCGCCGAAGATCACGGCCGGGTGCTCCGGCCGCCGGGCCGCGTGGCTCTCGAACATTTGTGGCACGGTCAGCCGCGGCACCGCCACCGTGGCGGTGTTGTTCCACGCGCCGAGGATGCGCTGGCGCTCCTCGTCACCGAGCACATCGATGCCGCTGAGCGGCGTCTTCGGGTCGGCGGCGACGGCGCCGAGCAGGCGGACGAAGCGCTCGGTGAGCCGCTGGACCGTCTCGGGACGGAACAGCCGCGTGCTGTATTCGACGACGACGTCGATGCCCTGCGTCTCCCGCTGGCCGCCGTCCTCGGCGGTCCGCTCGGTGAGCTGGAACGCCAGGTCGAACTTGGCCGTGGTACTGCCGAGCGGCTCCACGGCCGCTGTCAGCCCCGGCAGCGCGAGCCGCGCACCGGCGTTGTTCTGGAAGGCCAGCATGACCTGGAACAGAGGCTGCCGGGCCAGTGAGCGCACCGGGTTGCAGACTTCCACCAGCCGCTCGAAGGGCACGTCCTGGTTCTCGTACGCCGCCAGGTCCCTCTCCCGCACCCGCCGCAGCAGCTCGGTGAAGGCGGGGTCGCCCGAGGTATCGGTACGCAGCACCAGGGTGTTGGTGAAGAAGCCCACGAGGTCGTCGAGCGCCTCGTCCGTACGGCCCGCGATCGGGCTGCCGAGCGGGATGTCCTCGCCGGCTCCCATCCGGGTCAGCAGTGCGGCCAGGGCGGCCTGTACGACCATGAACAGGCTCACGCCGCTGGAGCGGGCCAGATCGGTCAGGCGGCGGTGCAGATCGGGGCCGAGAACGGCGCGGTGCTCCGCGCCCTCGTGCGAGGCGACGGCCGGCCGGGCGAAGTCGGCAGGCAGCTCGATCTCCTCCGGCAGGCCCGCCAATGCCTCCTTCCAGTAGGCCAGTTGGCTGGCAGCGAGACTCTGCGGGTCGTCCTCGTCCCCGAGCAGCTCGCGCTGCCACAGCGCGTAGTCCGCGTACTGCACCGGCAGTTCCCGCCAATGCGGGTGCTCGCCCGCCTGGCGGGCGCGGTACGCGCGGGACAGATCGTCGGCGAGCGGGCGCAGCGACCAGCCGTCGCCCGCGATGTGGTGCAGCACGAGCAGCAGTACGTGCTCTTCGGCCCCGAGAGTGAAGAGCCGTGCACGCAAGGGTAGTTCGCTGGACAGATCGAAGCCGCGGGCCGTCTCGGCGGACAGTCGCGCCGACAGTCCGGCCCCGTCGGTGGCTGTCTCGTGCGGCACGGTCCCCGTGACGCGTGCGTCGGCGGTGTCCAGCACCTGCTGGCGAGGGGTTCCGTCGTGCGCGGGGAAGACCGTACGCAGACTCTCGTGGCGGCACAGCAGGTCCCGCAGTGCGCCGTCGAGCGCGGCCCGGTCCAACTCGCCCGTCAGGCGCAGCGCCAGGGAGATGTTGTACGTGCCGTGCGAGCCTTCCAGCCGGTCGAGGAACCACAGCCGCTGCTGGGCGAAGGACAGCGGAACGTCCTCGGGGCGCAGGCCCGGGCGCAGCGCCGGACGGGCCGCACCGGAGCGGGGCAGCTGCCCGGCGAGTGCGGCAGGCGTCCGCGCGTCGAACAGCGCACGCACCGGGACCTCGGCCCCCAGGACCGTACGGATACGGCTCACCACGCGGGCGGCCAGCAGCGAGTGGCCCCCGTGGTCGAAGAAGTCGTCGTCGGGGCCGAACCGCGGCAGCTGGAGGACCTCGGCGAACACCTGGCACAGGAGCTCCTCCTGCGGGGTGCGCACGGCGCGGCCCGCGGACCGCGGACCCAGGTCGGGAGCGGGCAGCGCCTTGCGGTCCACCTTGCCGCTCGGGGTCATGGGCAAGCCGTCCAGGACGACGAACGCGCCGGGGATCATGTAGGAGGGCAGGAGTCCGGACAGATGGCCGCTCAGGTCGGCAGATGTCGGCGCGCCGGTCGCCGGGGTGCCGGCGGCCGGGACCAGATAGCCGACGAGCAGCGGCCCGCCGGGCTGGTCCTCGCGCACGGTCACCACCGCCTGGGCGATGCCCGGATGGCGTCCCAACGCGCTCTCGATCTCGCCCAGTTCGATCCTGAAGCCACGGATCTTCACCTGGTGGTCGGCCCGCCCGAGGTACTCCAGCTGTCCGTCCGCGCCCCGGCGCACCAGGTCGCCGGTGCGGTACATCCGCTCGCCCGGCCCTCCGTGGACACTGGCCACGAAGCGCTCGGCCGTCATGCCCGGCCGGTCCAGATAGCCGCGGGCCAGTCCGGCCCCCGCGAGGTACAGCTCGCCGGCCACGCCCGGGTCGACCGGGCGCAGCCATGCGTCCAGGATGTAGGCCCGGGTGTTGGCGAGGGGCGTGCCGATGGCCGGCGCGCCCGGGCGGGTGCCGTCCAGCGCCGGGGCGCCGGTGGACCAGATGGTGGTCTCCGTCGGCCCGTACAGATTCGTGATGCTCGCGGTCGCCTTGCGCAACGCCTCGCCCAGCGGCTCGCTCAGCGCCTCGCCGCCGACGAAGCCGCGCACCCCGCCGAGCGCGTTCGGGGCGGCGGTGAGCAGGGCCTGCCACAGGCTCGGGGTGGCCTGTAGCACCGTGGCGCCGCAGTCGGCGAGCGCCCAGCCGAGCGCGGCCGGGTCGCGCACGGTGTCCCGGTCGGCCAGGACCAGCCGTGCGCCGCTGACCAGCGGGCAGAGGATCTCGGTGTTGGCGATGTCGAAGCCGAAGGTGGTGACGGACAGCAAGCTCTCGCCGCGGCCCAGCGCGTACTGGTGCCGGACATCCTCGACGACGTTGGCCAGGCCGCCGTGGGTGACCACGACGCCCTTGGGGCGGCCAGTGGAGCCGGAGGTGAACAATACGTACGCGGCGTCCGCGGCGCTGAGCGGGCGGCCCCGGTCGGCGTCGGTGAGGTCGGTGTCGGGGAAGCCGGCCAGTCGGTCGGCGCACTCCGCGTCGTCGAGGGCCCACCGGGGCAGGTCCGCGTCCGGCAGTGCCTGGCCGGTCCCGCCGACGGTGAGCGCGAGCAGCGGACGGGCGTCCGCCAGCACCACCGCGTTGCGCTCGGCCGGGTGGTCCGGGTCGACCGGCAGGTAGGCGGCACCGGACTTGAGGACGGCCAGGGCCGCGACGACGAGGTCGGCGGAGCGCGGCAGCGCGATGGCGACGGTGCGGCCGGGGCCGGCGCCGTACGCGACGAGAGCGTGCGCGAGACGGTTCGCGCGGACGTTCAGTTCCCGGTACGCCAGGGCCGTCTCCCCGCACACCAGGGCGGTGTCGCCGGGCAGTTCACGCACCCGCTCCTCGAAGGCCGCCGTCACCAGCCGGGCCGGGGCCGCGGTCGCGGTGTTGTTCCCGTCCTGAAGCAGCTGTTGGTGCTCCTCGGCGTCCAGGACGGCGATCCGGGCCAGCTGCCGCCCGGGGTCGCCGGCCATGGCGTGCAGCACCCGCAGCAGCTGCCCGAAGATCCGCTCGACATCGGCAGGTTCGTACAGGTCGGGCGCGTAGTCGAAGCGCAGTCTGAGGCCGCCGCCCGGGGTGGGCAGCACGGCGAGGGTCAGCGGGTAGTGCGTGACCGAGTGGATGTCGGCGTCCGCGATCCGCAGCCCCGGCAGCGCCGAGGTGAGCGCCTCCTCGTCCATCGGGTAGCTCTGGAACAGCAGGACGCTGTCGAAGAGTTCGCCGGTCCCGGCCTGCTGCTGGATGTCGGCCAGCCCGATATGCTCGTACGGCATCAGGCCGGTCTGCCGCTCCTGTACGTCCGCGAGCAGCGCGCCCACGGACTGTCCGGGGCCGGTCGGGACGCGTACGGGGACGGTGTTGGCGAACAGCCCCACCATGGACTCCACGCCCGGGACCTCGGCGGGGCGGCCGGAGGTGACCGTACCGAAGACCACGTCCTGGCAGCCGGTGAGCCGGCCCAGCAGCACCGACCAGGCACCCTGGAAAACGGTGTTGAGCGTCACGCCAAATGCCCGCGCCCGCGCGGCGAGGTCCGCCGCGAGCTGTCCGGGCACGTCCACGGACAGGGACAGCGGCAGGACGGGGGTGCGGTCGGTGGCGGGCGCCAGCCGGGTGGGCTCCGCGAGCCCAGCCAGCGCGTCCCGCCAGGCGGCCTGCGCGGCCTCGGTGTCCTGGGCCGTCAGCCAGGCGAGGTAGTCGCGGTACGGAGGGGCCGCGGGCAGCCCCGTGTCCCGGCCGCCCTGCGCGTAGAGCGTGAACAGATCCTGCAGCAGCAGGGGCATCGACCAGCCGTCCACCAGGCTGTGGTGCACGGTCCAGATGAAACGGTGCCGCTCGGCAGACTGACGGACCAGTACGCACCGCATCAGCGGCGGGCGCCCGAGGTCGAAGCGGCGCTGCCGCTCCTCGTCGGTCACCCGGCGCAGGGCAGCGGCGTCGGCATCCGGCAGGTCGAGCTCCCTCCAGGGCAACTCGATGCTGTGCGGGACGAGTTGGACGGAGTCACCGGAGGCCCGTCGGCGGAAGCAGGCCCGCAGATTGGGATGCCGCCGCAGCAGTCTCTCGCACGCGGCGCGCAACGCGGTGGTGTCCAGGGCTCCTTCGAGGTCGAGGGTCAGCTGGAGCGAGTAGACGTCCGCGCTGTGCGGGTCGTACTCGGACAGGAACAGCAGGCCCTTCTGCAGCGGCGTCAGCGGCAGCACATCGCTGATACCTGAACGCTTCATGTGCTTCATGACGCCTTTCTCATTCACTGAATTCACCGAATCCGCCAAGGTCACTGAATTCGAGATCGAATTCGTCGAGTTCGTCCTGGGAGAGCGTGACCAGGGGCTGGTCGGACGGGGGGAGGGGCGCCGGCGCCGCCGACACCGCAGCTGTCTCGTGCGCGGTGGCGGCGAGTGCGGCGGGGGTCTTGTGCCGGAAGACATCCCTGGGGGTGATGACCAGCCCTTGGGCGCGGGCGCGGCCGACGACCTGGATGGAGCTGATGCTGTCGCCGCCGAGGGCGAAGAAGTCGTCGTCGGCGAAGACGGCGGTCACACCGAGGACCTGGGCGAAGGCGGCACACAGGATTTCCTCTTCCGGGGTGCGGGGGGCGCGGCCGGTGGCGGTCTGTTCCGCCTGGGGGACGGGGAGGGCCTTGCGGTCGACCTTGCCGTTGGGGGTCAGGGGCAGGGCGTCCAGGGCCAGCAGGTCCTGGGGGACCATGTAGTCGGGCAAGGTCCGGGACAGGGCCGTGTGGACGTGGCCGGCGTCAAGGCCGCCGACGAGGTAGCCGATGAGGCGCTGGTGTCCGGCCGCGTCGGTGTGGACGTGGGCGGCGGCGTCCGTGATGCCGTCGACGGCGCGCAGGGCGGCCTCGATCTCACCGAGTTCGATGCGGCGTCCGCGGATCTTGACCTGGTGGTCGCGGCGTTCGAGGAATTCGAGTTGGCCGTCGGGGCGGTACAGGACGCGGTCGCCGGTGCGGTACATACGCAGGCCCGGGGCGCTGTAGGGGTCGGCGATGAAGGTGGTGGCGGTGCGGGCCGGGTCGGCCAGGTATCCGCGGCCGACGCCGGTGCCGCCCACGTACAGTTCGCCGGGCACTCCCACCGGTACCGGCCGCAGGGCGTCGTCGAGGACGTACAGCCGGGTGTTGCGCACCGCGCGGCCGATCGGCACGCGAAAGCCGGTCAGTTCGTCGGCCGAGCCGAGCACGGCGTGGGTGACGTCGTCGGAGCACTCGGTGGGTCCGTAAGCGTTGACCAGTTCGATCCGCGGATAGTGGGCGAACCAGTGGTGGCACACGTCCACCGGCAGCGCCTCACCGGTCACGACCAGGTACCGCAGCCGGGGGAGTGCGGGGAAAGCACCGGTGGTCTCCCACGCCTCCAGCGCTGCCCGCAGCAGCGAGGGAACGACCTCCAGCACTGATACGTGCTCGTCCGCCGTCACCGCGAACAGGGCGTCCGGGTCGGCTGCCACCGCGCGGTCCACGACCCGGGTGGTGCCTCCGACCATCAGGGCGGCCAGCATCTGCCACACCGAGATGTCGAAGGTCACCGGCGCGTTGTGCACCAGCACATCGCCCTCGGCCAGGCCGAGGTCCTCGACCTTGGCGAGCAGGTGGTTGACCATGCCGCGGCGGTGCACCATCGCGCCCTTGGGGCGGCCGGTCGACCCGGAGGTGTAGATCACGTACGCGAGATCGTCCTCATCACCCACCAGCGGCCGGAGCTCGCCCGTCGCCGTGGCGCCGAACGGCTCGTCCAGGACGAGGATGTGCAACTCCCCGTCGTACGCCGCCGCGATCTCCCGCGCGCGGGCCCGCAGCCCCGGACCGGTCAGCAGCCACCGCGCACCACTGTCGGTCAGCAGTCCGGTCTGCCGGGCCACCGGCGCGTCGACGTCCAGGGGCAGCCAAGCGGCCCCGGCACCCAGCACGCCCAGCACCGCGCCGACATAGGCGGCTCCGGGCTCGGCGAGCACGGCGACCAGCGCGCCCCGCCCGGCCCCGGCCCCGGCCAGTCGGCCCGTCAGGGCATCGGCCCCCGCGGCCAGTGTCGCGTAGGAGACCTGTGTCTCGCCGTCGGCCACCGCCACTGCGTCCGGCCGCCGCGCGGCGTGCTCGCGCACCCGCTCCACGACCCCCGCGAACCCGCCGTCGCGCTCGGTGGCGTTCCACTCCACCAGCAACTGCCGTGCCTCCGCCTCGTCGACGAGGTCCACTGCGGCCAGCGGGCGTCCGGCGGAGCCGACGACGGTGGTGAGCAGGTGCAGCAGACGGCTGCCGAGCCGCTCGATCGCCTCCTTGGTGAAGAGGTCGGGGGCGTAGTCGAAGCGCAGGTCCAGCCGGGTGCCGGCGCCAGGCAGGACGGCCAGGCTCAGCGGGTAGTGCCGCCCGTCGCGCGCCTCGGCGTCCAGCAGCCGCAGGCCGGCGGCGGAGACACGCAGGCTCTCCTCGTCCAGTGGGAAGTTCTCGAAGAGCAGGACGGTGTCGAAGAGTTCGCCGAATCCGGCCCGGTGCTGGATCTCGGCCAGTCCGACGTGCTCGTACGGCAGCAGCGCTGACCGCCGCTCCTGGAGGCCGGTCAGCAGATCGGCAACGGTCTGCTCGGGCCTCAGGCGCACCCGCACCGGGATGGTGTTGAGGAACTGGCCGACCATGCTCTCGACGCCGGACAGCTCCGCCGGGCGGCCGGAGGCCACGGCGCCGAAGACCACGTCGTCGCGGCCGGTGAGCGCGCCCAGCAGCACGGCCCAGCAGCCCTGGAAGACCGTGTTGAGGGTCAGCCCGCGCCCGCGCGCCCAGGCGGCGAGGTCCGACGCCAGCTGCGCGGGTACCTCGGTGACGAGCGTCTGAGCCATGACCGCGGTACGGCCGGCGCTCTCCGCGGGAGCGACGTGGGTGGGCTCCTCGAGGCCGGACAGCTCCTCCTTCCACGCCGTCAGCGCGGCCTCGGTGTCCTGGGCCGCCAGCCAGGCGAGGTAGTCGCGGTAGGGCGCGACCTCGGCCAGCGCGGTGTCCCGGCCGCCGTGCGCGTAGAGCGTGAACAGCTCGCGCACCAGCAGCGGCATCGACCAGCCGTCGACGAGGCTGTGGTGGATCGTCCAGATGAGCCGGTGCCGGTCCGGGCCGGTACGCGCCAGCACGAAGCGCATCACCGGCGCCTGGGACGGGTCCGACAGATCGAAGCGCCGCTGCCGCTCCTCATCGGCGAGCCGGGCGACGGCCTCCTCGTCGGCGCCCGTCAGATCCGCCTCCCGCCACGGCACCTCCACCGCGTTCGGGATCAGCTGCACGGGGTCGCCGGATGCGCGGTGTCGGAAGACGGCACGCAGATTCGGGTGCCGGTGCAGCAGCGCCGCGCAGGCGGCGCGCAACACGGCGGCGTCCACCTCTCCGGCGAGTTCGAGGCCGAGCTGGAGTACGTAGGCGTCCGGGCCCTCCCGGTCGTACTCGGACAGGAACAGCAGGCCCTTCTGAAGCGGTGCCAGCGGCAGGACGTCCTGCAGCCCGCGGCCCCCGATCGTGCCGTCGCTGCTCAACTCCTGCTCGTACGCCTCCAGTTCGCCCTGCGTCACCGAAACCAGTGGCAGGTCGGATGGCACCCGTCCGCCTGCTCCGGGCCGGGCCGCGTGCTCCACCAGCAGCTCCAGCGCGCGGAACCAGGTCCGTGCGATGTCGTGTGCGTCCTCGTCGGAGAGGATCTGGCCCGCCCACAGCCAGTCGGCGACCAACTGCGGACCGTCGGGCCGGTCCTCGGTGACCGGAGTGACCTCCAGTACGTGCTGCAGCGGCATGTCCGGCGCGGCGGCGGTGCCCACCGCGGCGCCTTCGCCGGACAGGGACCAGTCGGCCGGCCCTGCGGCGCCGAACCGCCCCATGTAGTTGAAGCCGATCTGCGGGCGCGGGTAGCGGGCGAGCACCGCGCTGGTCTGCGGGTTGAGATAGCGCAGCAGCCCGTAGCCGATGCCGTGGTCGGGGATGCCCCGCAGCTGTTCCTTGATGCGCTTGAAGACCGTTCCGACGGTGTCGCCGCCCGACCAGACTTCGTCCCAGTCCAGATCGCTTCCCGGCGCGAGACGTACCGGGAAGGCGCTGGTGAACCAGCCCACGGTGCGCGACAGATCGGCGTTGGCCACGACCTGCTCGCGGCCGTGGCCCTCCAGCTCGATCAAGGTGTCCGCCGAGGCGGCCGGGACGTCCGTGGCACGGCGCCGACGGCGCCAGTCGGCCAGGGCCAGGGCGAGGCCGGTCAGCAGCACATCGTTGATCTCGGCGTGGAAGGCCCTCGGCACATCGGCCAGCAGAGCGGAGGTCTGCTCGGCGGACAGTTCGAGGCGCAGCCGGTGCGCGCTGGCGTAGGTGTCCCGCGCGGCGTCCAGGCCACGGGTGCCGAGCAGCGGCTCGGGGCCGCGTGCCTGTTCGATCCACAGGGGCAGCTCCCCGGTACGGGCGGCGCCGCGCGCGTCGTCGGCGAGGACGCGCGACCACCGCCGGTAGGAGGTGCCGACCGGCGCGAGCACCGGTGGCCGGCCGGCCTCGACGGCCGACCAGGCGGCGCCGAGGTCGGGCAGCAGGACCCGCCAGGAGACGCCGTCCACGGCCAGGTGATGCACCATCAGCAGAAGTCGGCGCGGGTGTGCGGGACCGGCGTCCAGCAGGACGGCCTGGAGCAGGACCCCGGCGGTCGGGTCGAGCCGGGTCTGCGCGACGGTGGCCAGTTCGACGGTGGCCTGGTCGGCGTCCGCCGCGGCCGGTACGCAGACCAGCGACACCAGCCCGGCCGTATCCACCGTGCCCTGCGGCCGGATGCTCGGCGTCCACACTCCCTCGACCGGGACGTCCAGCCGCATCCGCAGCGCGTCGTGCCGGTCGACCACCGCGCGCAGCGCCAGGGCCAGCCGCTCGGTGTCCACCGCATCCGGTACGCGGACGACGACGTACTGCGCGAACGAGCCGACCGGACCGGCGACCCGGCCGCCGTCCTCCCTCAACTGCTGGGCGATCGGCATGGGTTCCAGCTCGCCGACGCCGTCGTCCGCGCCGATGACCGCGGTCGCCTCCTCGGCCCGCCGCGCGGTGGTGGCGAGTGCGGCGGGGGTCTTGCGTCGGAACACGTCCCTGGGGGTGATGACCAGCCCTTGGGCACGGGCGCGGCTGGAGACCTGGATGGAGCTGATGCTGTCGCCGCCGAGGGCGAAGAAGTTGGCATCCGCGGCCACCGAAGGCAGGCGCAGCACTTCCGCCATGGCCGCGCACAGGATTTCCTCCTCCGGCGTGCGCGGCGCCCGGCCATCGGCGCCTCCCTTGGCCTGCGGGGCGGGCAGGGCCTTGCGGTCCACCTTGCCGTTCGCCGTCAACGGCAGGGCGTCGAGCGGCATCAGCTCCTGGGGGACCAGGTAGTCCGGCAGCCGCCGCAGCAGCGCGGCGCGTACCCGCTCGGTGTCGCCCGTGCCGACCAGATAGCCCACCAGGTGCTTGCGCCCGGCCGCATCGGCGTACACCGCGGCGGCCGCGTCCGTGACCGACTCCACCTCGCGCAGCGCGGCCTCGATCTCGCCCAGCTCGATCCGCCGGCCACGGACCTTGACCTGATGGTCGCGGCGCTCCAGGAACTCCAGCTGCCCGTCCGCCCGGTACACCACCCGGTCCCCGGTGCGGTACATCCGCTCGCCACTGGCGCCGAACGGATCGGCGATGAACGTCGCGGCCGTACGCGCCGGATCACCCAGGTAGCCGCGTCCCACGCCGGTACCGGCGACGTACAGTTCGCCCGGCACGCCGGCCGGCACCGGCCGCAGCGCGTCGTCCAGAACGTACAGGCGGGTGTTGCGCACCACCTTGCCGATCGGCACCCGGGAGCCGGTCAGCTCGGCCTGCGAGGTGAGCACGGCGTGGGTGACATCGTCCGAACACTCCGTGGGCCCGTATGCGTTCACCAGCGGGATGCCGGGATAGTGGGCGAACCACCTCCGGCACACATCCACCGGCAGCGCCTCACCCGTCACCACCAAGTACCGCAGCTTGGGCAGCGAGGGGAAGCCGCCTGCCGTCTCCCACGAGTCCAGCGCGGCCCGCAGCAACGACGGCACGACCTCCAGGACGGAGACGTCCTCGGACGTGGCGATCCCGAAGAGCGCGTCGGGGTCGGCGGCCGTCGACCGGTCCACCACCCTCGCCGCGCCCCCGACCATCAGCGCGGCCAGCATCTGCCACACTGAAATGTCAAAGGTCACCGGCGCGTTGTGCACCAGCACATCGCTCGCGTCCATGCCCAGGTCCTCGACCTTGGCCAGCAGGTGATTGACCATCCCGCGCCGGTGCACCATCGCGCCCTTGGGGCGCCCGGTCGAACCGGACGTGTAGATCACATACGCGAGGTCGTCCTCGGCACCGACGAGCGGTCTCAGTTCGCCCCTCGGCCCGTTCCCGAACGGCTCGTCCAGGCACAGGAGACGCAGCCCACCGCCATGGGCCGCGGCGATCTCCTCGGCGCGCTCCCGCAACCCGGGGACGGTCAGCAGCCAGCGCGCCCCGCTGTCCCCCAGCAGCTCCACCTGGCGGGCGACCGGCGCCTCCACATCCAGCGGCAGCCACGCCCCACCGGCCCCCAGCACGCCCAGCACGCCGCCGATATAGGCCGCCCCCGGCTCCGCCAGCACCGCCACCAGTCCGGGCCCCGCGGCGGCCAGCCGCCCGGCCACGCCATCGGCCCACGCCACCAACGACCCGTACGAGACCCGCACTTCGCCATCGGCCACCGCCAGTGCGTCCGGCCGGCGGGCAGCGTGCGTACGCACCCGCTCCACCACGCCCGCGAAACCGCCACCGCGCTCTGTGGTGTTCCACTCCACCAGCAGCGTGTGCCGCTCGGCCGCCCCGACCGTATCCACGCCCGCCAGCGGCGCACCGGCATCGGCGCGCGAGAAGGCGTCGAGGAAGGCGGCGAACCGGTCGCGGTGGGCCTCGAGTTCCGCGGCCGAGTACAGCTCGGGGTTGGCGTTGAGGTGGATCTCGACCTCGTCGCCGGCCGAGTCGGAGACCGAGAACATGAAGTCGTTGACGATGCCGGTGGACAGGTTGGTGACGCGGGCCGAACAGGGCCCGAAGGCCAGCTCGGACTCCGGGGGCAGGACGTCGGCGAAGGGGCCGAACGGGCGCCGGTCGTCGGCCCGCAGGCCCAGCTCCCGGCGGATCCGGTCACCGCGATACCGCTGGTGCTTGAGCGTCCGCAGCAGGGAGTTGGCCACGCCGTGGAGCAGTTGCTCGGGGGTGGTGTCCGGCTGGATGGCGACGCGCAGCGGAAGGTAATTGGCGATCATGCCGGGGACCGAGCGGCCGGCGGCGCTGGTGCGCGCGTTGACCGGCAGCGTCAGCAGGACCTCCTCGGCCCCGCTCATGCGCTGGGTGTACGCGGCGACGGCGGCGATGACCAGGGTCGGCCAGGTTGTCCGGGCCTCGCTGGCCGTGGCCCGCAGCCGCCGGACCACCGGCTGCGGCAGGCTCAGGCTACGGCGCAGGAATCCACGGGCCGGTGCCGGTTCCCGCCGGGAGAAGCTGACCGGTTCGGGGGCGTCCGCGTATGTACGGGCCCAGTAGGCGCGGTCTCGTTCGGCGCGCGGCGAGGAGGCGTAGGCCAGTTCGTCGTCCACGAGGGTCTTCAGCGGCGGCAGCGTGCCCTCGTCGGACGGCCTGCCCTCGCTCAGCGCGGTGTAGATCTCGCCCAGCCGCCGGTAGAGCAGCGAACGCAGGGAGCTGTCGCACACGATGTGGTGCACGCACAGATAGAGATAGGCCCGCTCCGGGTCGAGCGTGATCAGCGCGGTCCGGAAGAGCGGGAAGTCCGTCACCCCGATCGGCCGGCCCAGATCCAGCCGCATCCACTCCTGGGCAGCGGCATCGGGGTCGGCGGCCCCGCTCACATCGACCGCGGTGTGTGGCAGGGCGGACAGCGGCTCGACCACCTGGCGGGGTTCGCCGTCCTCGTCCATGCACCGGATGCGGAAGCACTCGGCCTCGGTGAAGGTCTGGTGCAGCGCCCTTTCGAGGAGGGCAGTGTCCAGTGGACCGCGGATGTCGAAGTACTCGGCCATGTTGTAGGCCAGGTCGCCGTCCGTGAACTGCTCGTCGAACCAGATCTCGGCCTGGGCCGCGGTGAGCGGCAGACCGGGTTCGATGCGTGTGTTCATGACAGCAACCTCCTGGCAGGTGGGCAAAGGGCGCAAAGGAAGGGGGTTTCTCTTCGGGGTTCTGCGGCTCGCGACTCGTCGGCTGCGGCTGCGGCTGTTGCGTTGCGGGCGCTTCAGTACGCCGACGTGGAGGCCGACACCGACGTCTCGTCCATCAGGTCGGCCGCGGTGAGGCCGTAAATGCCCTGGAGCCACTGTTCTTGGTAGATGGTGTCCAGGTAGTGGTCGCCCAGATCTGGCGAGATGGCCACGCCCACGATGTCCCGCTCCGGGCGGTTCTCGGTGATCCACTGCTGTGCGCCGCTGAGCACGGTGCCGGTAGAGCCCCCGAAGAGGTACCCGTGCCGTACCAGCCGGTGGCACATCCGGATGGTGTCGGCCTCGGAGACGTGCACGACCGCATCCACGTACGACGCGTCGAGGATCGGCGGCCGTACGCTCGTGCCGAGGCCGGGGATCATCCGTGGCTCCGGCGGGGTGCCGAAGGTGACGGAGCCGACGCTGTCGACGGCGACGATGGTGACGGCCGGGCTCTTCTCCCGGAAGTAGCGCGCGACGCCCATGAGCGTTCCGGTGGTACCCGCGCCGATGAACAGCACATCCACATCGGGGAACCGGGCGGTGATCTCGGGGCCGGTCGTACGGTAGTGGCTCATCCAATTGCTGTGGTTGGCGTACTGGTTGAGCCACACGTAGTCGTCGCGGCCCGCGCACAAATCCTCGACGTAGCGGATGCGGGCTCCCAGGAAGCCGCCGTCCTCGTCGGGTTCGGTGATGACCCGCACCTCTGCACCCAGGCGTTCCATGCGCTGCCGGTTGGCCAGGGTGCAGCGGTTGTCGGTGACGCAGATGAAGGTGTAGCCCTTGCTCGCTGCCACCAGGCTCAGTGCGACACCGAGATTCCCCGATGACGACTCGACCAGTGTCATGCCGGGCCGCAGCGTACCGGCCCGTTCGCCGCTGGCGATCATTTCCGCGGCGGCCTTCAGTTTGATGGAGCCGGCGAAGTTGAATCCTTCGCACTTCAGATAGAGCCGGTCGCCGAGGACGCTTCTCAGGTCCACGAACAGATCCGGCACATTGAATTCGTGTGGGGCGGAAATGACAGGCACGGATGGTCCTCCCAGCCGCGAGCGCTCGTTCTGATGGAGGGGCGAAGGCGGGGAGGGGTTATTCGTTCCTGCCGCTGCCGTGCCGGGAGAGCTCGTGGAAGAAGCCGCCGACGGTGCTGAGCTCCCCCTTGTGCGCTATTTCGTCGTAGACGTACTTGGCGACGGTCAGATCGAGCACACCGAGCCCGAACGGCGAGAACACCACGGGCTGGTTCCGGGGAATCTTCACCATGCCGGTCATGACGTTGTGCAGCGTGCCGTTGATGAAGTAACGGTTGCCGACTTCCTGCTCGACCAGGTGCACGGAGGTGTTGGCCTTCATCACGTGCTCGACGTCGTCGACGAAATTGGCGGATGCCTTGATGACCTCGGGGCCCAGGTCGCGCAGCGACACATTGAGCACCACCGGATTGTGGGAGAACCACGTCGGGTTGGTGACATGCGGCTCGCCGGCGACGGTTGCGAAGACGACCAGGTCGCTGTTGCGGATCAGGCTCTCGGACGTCTCATGAATCGTCGTACGGGCCGTGGAACCGGATGCCGTGAGGTAGTCGCCGAAACCGGCCGCGTACTCGGCACTGAGGTCGTGGATGCCGATCTCGTCGAAATTCCAGCCGGTTCCGGCCAAGTAGGTGTGGATATAGCGGGAGATGAGCCCGGTCCCGACAAAGCCGACACGGGCCGGGCGGCCGCGCTCCCGGGTGAGCCAGTCGGCGGCCAGCGCGGCCGAGGCCGCGGTGCGCGCGGCGCTCACGATGGAGCTCTCCATGCACGCGAACGGATACCCGGTCCGCTGGTCGTTGAGGATCAAAACGGCGGAGGCACGCGGCAGCCCGGATTGGATGTTCTCCGGGAAGCTCGATATCCACTTGATGCCGTCGACGCCGATGTCCCCGCCCACAGAGGCGGGCAGCGCGATGATGCGTGAGGACGGCCGGTTCTCGAAACGCAGGAAGTACGACGGCGGGTTGACGGTGTCGCCGATGCCGTGGACACGGTAGGCGTGGTCGACCAGCTCGACGATCTGCTTCTCCTGACCGTCCAGCACCTGGTGCACCTGCTCACCAGTGACTACGGAGAACGACGGGACCTCGTTGCCGGAAGAGGGCATGAATGCTCCATCTTTGATTCAGGTCGCTGACATGGCAGAGCGCGGCCATGGCAGACGGCGTCGGTGCCAGAGCCCACACTCCTGGATGCCGCTGACGTTTCGATGACCAGTCGCTTACCGCTGCCCCCGCCGCGCACCGCCTGCGGACCGTCCCCCGTCCGTCACCGATCCGTCAGTGGCCGGTCATCGGCGCCGGGTACCGTATGGCCGGTACAGGCGCTGAGCGCGGTGGCCCGGCGCAGGCCGGTTGGCCGCCTGCGTGGACATCGCCCCCCGGGCTGCTGCGGGCCCTGGTCTAGGAGCGGCCCGACGCGGCCGTGGCCGACGCCCTGCTCAAGGACCGGGTTCTCGACAGCGGCCAGTTCGCCGAGGCGCTCTTCGTGAAGGAGAGGGCCAACGTCAAACACACCAACAGCACTTTCAGCGAGCTGATGCCGCTGCCGTCCAAGGACGAGAATCGACGGGTGCAGGCCGTGCTTGCCTCTTTGAACAACAGAACGCTCAGCTCCCGTGCCCTGTCCTGGCGGGAGTGGTCTTGCGGGGCCACGTTCTGACCTCGGTGCGCACCGGCCACTCCGCCGCCACCGCCAGTGCCGCGGCATACCCCTCGGCGACCGGCAGACCGTACAGCCGCCAGCGACCGGGAAACCGCCCCTTGGGGTCCTCCAGCACCGCACCGCCCTGCCGATCCGGCCCGGCGACCGGCAGATGCAGCCCTCGCAGTACTCGCCCGCCGGCCGCCTTGGCCCAGGCTTCCTTACGGGTCCACAGCAGGGCGTAGCGTGCGGCGGAGTCGTCGCGCCCGACGGCCTCGCGTACGAACGCGGCTTCCTCCGGCGGAAAGTAGCGCTCGGCGGGGCGGGTCCGGTCGGCGGGGCGTATCCGTTCCACGTCCACGCCTACCGCCCGCCGCTGGGTGACCGCCAGCAGCGCGAGATCCCCGGAGTGGGACAGATTGAAGTTCAGCTCGGGGTGGTCGGCCAGGCGGGGCTTGCCCCACTCGCCACGTACGAAGCGCAGCCGCTCCGGGGGCAGGTCCAGACAGCTGCCGAGGATCATGCGGGTGGCGCCGTGCGAGACGGTGTACCGGCGCCGGTCCTCATGGCGTGCCCGCGCCGCGCGCAGCCGTTCCTCCGGGGCCAGCACCGCGGACGCGGCGGCGAGCAGTGCGGGCGCGGGGGCCAGCGGGATCTGCCAGACGCGGACGGTGCCCTCTGGCGGATCCGCTGGCGCCCTCACGCCGACTGGTCCGCGAAGTCGACCGTGCACAGGGAGAGGAGGCCGACGCCCGCCGCAGCTGGCCCCTGCGGTTCCTTCCCGTGCCATTCCTGCCCGGACGGTTCGTAGTCGGCGATCACCACCGTGCCGCGCTCCCGCGCAAACCGCGGCAGTTGCCCGCTGAGCCGGGCCCACACCCCGCTGCAGGGAAACTCAGGGGAAGGACGCAGCACCTCGACCGCGGGGGGGGGGGGGGGCGGGGGCGGCGGGTC
>NZ_JBSIBZ010000190.1:0-3756 GCF_058245575.1 Streptomyces sp. UF-297
CCGTTTCGGTGCTGCGCAAGGACCGGCCCGAAGAGGCCGCGCTGCTGAGCGCCCTCGCCCAACTGCACGTCGTGGGCATCGCGGTGGACTGGTCCGGGATCTTCGCCGGTACCGGTGCCCGCCGCGTGGACCTGCCCACCTACCCCTTCCAGCACGAGCGGTACTGGCCCAGGCCCGCGGCGTCGGCGGGCGATGTGTCCGCCGCCGGGCTGCTGCCCGTGGAGCACCCCCTGCTGGGGGCGGCGGTGCCGCTGACGGGCTCGGGCGGGTTGCTGCTCACGAGCCGGCTGTCGGCGCTGACCCACCCCTGGCTGCTGGATCACGTGGTGGGCGGCGCGTACGTCTTCCCCGCCGCCGGGCTCCTCGAACTGGCCGTCCACGCGGGCGACCAGGTCGGCTGCGACCGCGTCGGCACGCTCGCCCTCACCGAGCCGCTCGTGCTGGCCGAGGATGGCGCCGTACTTCTTCAGGTGCGGGTCGGAGCCCCCGGCGCGGATGGCGCGCGCGAGGTGCGCATCTCCTCGCAGGCCGTGGACGCGGCCGACCAGCCGTGGACGGAGCATGCCAACGGCACCCTGACCCCCGGGGCATCCGGAGAGCACGCGGGAGAACAAACAGCGCAAGGAGCTTCGGAGTTCGACGCCTCGGCGTGGCCGCCGAGCGGCGCCGAAACGGTGGACCTGACGGACGTCGCCGAGGACGTCGAGCACGGCCCGGTGTTCCGTACCCTGCGCGCCCTGTGGAGCCGGGGCGACGAGACCTTTGCCGAGGCCGTACTGCCCGGCCAGGTGGAGGACGCCGCGGACTTCGGCCTGCACCCGGCGCTGCTGGAAGCGGTGACACAGGCGGCCGGATGCGACGGTGACCGCGCGCCCTCGGCCTGGAACGGGGTCGCGCTGCACGCCACCGGCGCTTCGGCGGTGCGCATCCGCATCGTGAGGACCGGCCAGGACGCGTTCTCCGTCGCCGTGGCGGACACCGCGGGCGCGCCCGTCCTGTCGGCCGACTCGCTGGTGCTGGACGCCAGGAAGCCCCTGCGGCAGCCGGCCCGCGGCAAGGGCGCCGAGCAGGGCGCGTTGCTGCGGCTGGACTGGGTGGCGGCCGCGGACGCGCCGGCCGACGGCGCGGTGCGGAGCGTGACGCTCGACGCCGACGGGCTGGCGTCGCTGACGGACGTTCCCGAGCTGGTCGTGGTTCCGGTGTCGGGCGCCGGTGCCGAGGGTCCGGGTGCGGTGCACGAACTGACCGCTCAGGTGCTGGAGTTGATGCAGGAGTGGCTGGCGGGGGAGCGGTACGCCGCGTCCCGGCTGGTGTTCGTGACCCGCGGCGCGGTGTCCGGAGCGGACCTGGCCGCCGCGGCGGTGTGGGGCCTGGTGGGGTCGGCGCAGTCGGAGAACCCGGACCGCTTCGTCCTGGTGGACGTGCCGGACGTGCCGGACGCGCCGGACGTGGCTCTCCCGGACGTGCTGCCGCGTCTGCCGGGCCTGCTCGCCGCCGGTGACGACCGGTTCGTCGTACGCGACGGCGCGGTGCGCGTGGGCAGGCTGGCCCGGCGGGCCGCACCGGACGCCACCACGCCCCGCCTGCCCGCCTGGGACCCGGACGGCACGACGCTGATCACCGGCGGTACGGGTGGCCTGGGCGGCCTGCTGGCCCGGCACCTTGTGGCCGCGCGCGGCGCCAAGCACCTCGCCCTGGTGAGCCGCAGCGGCGAGGCCGCGCCGGGAGCCGCCCAGCTGCGTGCGGAGCTGACCGCGCTGGGCGCCGACGTGACGATCGCGGCCTGCGACACCGCCGACCGGGCCGCGCTCGGGCGGGTGCTGGACTCCCTGGCGCATCCGCTGACCGCGGTGGTCCACGCGGCCGGTGTGCTGGACGACGGCGTGGTCACCTCGCTGACCGCCGAGCGGCTGTCGGGTGTGCTGCGCCCGAAGGTGGACGCGGCCTGGCATCTGCACGACCTGACCCGGGGGATGGACCTCGGCGCGTTCGTCGTCTTCTCGTCGGTCTCCGGCGTCATCGGCGGCGCGGGCCAGGGCAACTACGCCGCGGGCAACGTCTTCCTCGACGCACTGGCCCGGCACCGTGCCGCCCAGGGCCTGCCCGCCCAGTCTCTCGCCTGGGGCGCGTGGGCACAGGCGAGCGGCATGACGGGAACCCTGTCCGCGGCGGACATGCAGCGGATCGCGGCGACCGGTGTGCCGCCGCTGACCGCCGAGCAGGGCCTGGCGCTGTTCGACGCGGCCACCGCGACGGACGAGCCCTACCTCGTCCCGGTCGGCCCGGTCGCCACGGGCACCCGGGTCCGCGGCACCGTACCGCCGGTGCTGCGGGGACTGGTCAAGGGCGCCCGGCGTACGGCCGCGAGCTCCACGGCCGGCGCCGCCGCCGCCACGCTCGGCCGCCGGCTGAGGGAGGCGCGGGCGGAGGAGCGTACGCGCCTGATGGCCGATCTGGTACGGACCGAGGCCGCCGCCGTGCTCGGGCACGCCTCGGCCAAGGCGGTCGAGGCCCGGCGGGAGTTCAACGACCTGGGCTTCGACTCGCTGACCGCCGTGGAACTGCGCAACCGGCTCTCCACCGCCACCGGCCTCAGGCTGAGCGCCACCCTCGTCTTCGACTACCCCAACCCCCTCGCACTCGCCGAGCACCTCGTCTCCCGGCTCGTGGAGGAAGCCCAGACCGTCACGGGCCCGGCCCTTCTCGCGGAGCTCGAACGGCTCGATCTGGCCCTCGCCGCCGGCGCGCCCGACGCCCGTACCAAGGCCGCCGTCGCCCACCGCCTGTCGCAGATCCTGGACACCTGGCGAGGGGCCGAGGCGCAGGAGAACGGCGACGAGGTCGCCGAGCGGATCGAAGCCGCCAGCGCCGATGAAATCTTCGCCTTCATCGACAACGAACTCGGGCGTCACAGCGATCGCTGAGTCCGGCCCATTATTTACACGGAAGGTTCCTCGTCATGCCGAACGACAACGAGCTCGTTGACTACCTGAAGTGGGTCACGAACGACTTGCACCAGACCCGCCAACGGCTTCGGGAGGCTGAGTCCGCCAAACAGGAGCCCATAGCCGTCGTCGGGATGTCCTGCCGGCTGCCGGGCGGAGTGCGATCGCCGGAAGAGCTCTGGCAGTTGCTGAGCGACGGACGCGACGGCATCTCGGCGTTCCCCACCGACCGCGGATGGGACCTGAGCCTTCTCACCGGTGACGGAAGCGGCAGCAGCGCGACGGTCGAGGGCGGCTTCGTGGACGCCGCCGCGTTCGACGCCTCCTTCTTCGGGATCTCGCCCCGCGAGGCCGTCGCCATGGACCCCCAGCAGCGCATCCTGCTGGAGTCCTCCTGGGAAGCGCTGGAGCGCGCCGGCATCGACCCGGTGTCCCTGCGCGGCACCGAAACCGGTGTCTTCGTCGGTACGAACGGCGTCGACTACACCAACGTCGTGCTCAATTCCCGCGAGGACGTCGAGGGGCACGGCAGCACCGGCCTCGCGGGCAGCGTCCTGTCCGGCCGGCTCTCCTACACCTTCGGCCTGGAGGGCCCGGCGGTCACCGTCGACACGGCCTGCTCCTCCTCGCTCGTCTCCCTGCACCTGGCGGCCCACGCCCTGCGCTCCGGCGAGTGCTCGCTCGCCCTGGCCGGCGGCGTGACGGTGCTGTCGTCGCCGATGAGCTTCGCCGGATTCAGCCGGCAGGGCGGGCTGGCGGCGGACGGCCGGTGCAAGGCGTTCGCCGACGCGGCCGACGGCACCGGCTGGTC
>NZ_JBSIBZ010000191.1:0-3655 GCF_058245575.1 Streptomyces sp. UF-297
GAGGGGGGTCGGCCCGGCCCGGAGGGCACGCGCGGCACCGCGAGAAATCCGAGAAAAACCCTGGTCAGACCCCCTTTTCGGCTTCCGTTTCCGGGCCAAGGATGGTAATGTTGTCCTTGTTGGAAGGGGATGGCACCCCGACCGACACCACCACTCGAAACCCGAACGAGGAGCACTCAATGCGCGCCCTGATCGAGACCTTCAAGACCATCCGCGCCCGTCACCGCGCGGCCCGCCGGGCGGGTCTGCGGTCGTACACGGTGGTCCTGGACTGGACGGCCAAGGAGTACGCGCACTATGCGCCCGAGGTCATGCACGTCCGCGCATCCTCGCCGCTGGCCGCCGAGATGGACGCGCTGCTCCAGGCGGCGAAGGCCCACGTCATGCACGTCGACCAGTTCGAGGGGCTGGAGGGCCGCGCCCTGCTCCTGGAGGCGGGCAACCAGATGAAGGTCGTGGCCACCTTCACCGGCACCCACACCGCCGTTCACTCCGACCACTTCTGACCCCCCGCCCGCCGGGGCGGCGGATGGCACCGCCGCCCCGGCCCCTCGAAACCCGCACGACGAAGAGAGGCAACCCCGTGAGCATGACCGGCACCGTCTACACCCGCGCCCACGCCATCAAGGACGGTCTCCTGATCGAAGCCGACCCCGGCATTGCCGAAGAGATGGAGTTCCCCGCCCCGGTCGCCATGACCGAGGCCGTCTACCGCGACTGTGTCGCCGTCCCCGAGGCGTACGCCTGGACGACCGGCATCCGGCTGGACGAGACCGAGCGGGAATGGGACCTCTTGCTCACCGCGTCCCGCGCGATCAAGGCGGCCGCAGGCTCCGGCCGCAAGCCCCGGCTCGCGCTCACCCTCTACCGCGTCCCCACCGACGGCACCACCCGCGACGCCCGGCGCGTGACCCTCGTGGCCGAGTCGTCGCCGGGCGACCACGGCGAGCGCGTCATCACGATCATGCGCCCGACGGAACGCCTGCCCTACTGACCCCGCCCGCCGGGGCGGCGGATGGCACCGCCGCCCCGGCCCCTCGAAACCCGACACCCGTAGAACGGAGCACCATCATGGCTACGTCCCGACTCGACCACCTCACGGCAAACGGCACGGACGGCATCAACCGGCGCATCTTCCTGGCCGACGGGAAGGGCCTCAGTATCAAGGGCCAGCCCGGAGCCGCCCAGTTCGAGGAGGTCTACCTGGCCGAAGGTCTCGACGCCCCCGACGGGGAGGCGTGGGACCTGGAGGACGACATCGAACTGTGGCTCACCTCCGGTGACGAGCCCGACAAGGGGCGTCTGTTCTACGACGTGCCGGTTGCGGCCGTCCGCGCCCTCATCGAGGAGCACGGCGGAGAAGGGGCCGAGCAGGACCCCATCGGCTGACGCCGAGCGCCATCCCCGAGGCGAAGGCCCCCGTACCGCCCCGGCCAGCACAGGCCGGGGCGGGCGGGGAAACGCGCCGAGCGCGACGGCCGCCATCGTCCGCTGAGGCATCCGCGCCGCCCCTCGTGCGGGCTGTCCGTCAGCGCCGGCCGGGCCGCGCTGGAGTCGCCGGCCGCGCCTGCCGGTGGTGGGACACCGCCGCCGCCGTCTGCCCGGCCGGTGGTGCGGAACCGCCGGGCGGTCCAGCCGGATTCCCGAGAAAAACCCTGGTCACGGGTACCGAAACCCTTGGTGATCAGGTCCAATACTGGTAATGTTGTCCTTGTTGGGAGGGGGTGGCACCCCGACCAACACACCTCGAAACCCACACCACGAAGGGACTCACCTTGACCGTGACGCAGAACGAGCAGGCCCCGGCCGCCATCGCAGAAGAGGCGGACGCCGGGCGGCTGGAGTGGATCGACCCGCTCACCGACTTCCGTCCCGACGAGCCCGAGGAGAGCCGGGTCATCGTCGACCCGTTCAACCACCGCAAGAAGCGCGAGGACGGCGAGGAGGACACCACCGAGCCCGACCCCGGCCTGATCGCCAGCGTGGACGCCGTGGGCGTCCAGCAGGCCCCGGTCCTGCGGCCCCAGGTGGGAGCGAACGAGGGCAAGCTGGGCATCGTCATGGGCCAGCGGCGCATGAAGGCCGCGCGCGCCGCCGCCGAGAAGGCCGTGGCCGAGGGCCGCAAGTACCGGAAGGTCCGCGTGATCATCCGTGAGGACCTGAAGGGCGTGGACGACGAGGCCCTGGCCGGGTCCATGGTCGAGAACGTCCACCGCGCGGCCGCCAGCGTCCAGGACGACCTGGACGCCGCCCAGCAGCTCGCCCTCATGGTCGACGCCAAGCGGGTACCGAAGGCCCGCAAGGCCCAGCTCGCGGCCGCCATCGGCCGGACCACGGAGGAGCTGGACGCCGCCCCCCGGGTCGCCAAGATCGCCCCCGAGGTGATCGAGGAACTGTGGGAGCAGGGGGCCGAGTTCGACTGGGTCGAGCAGGCCGACTACGCCGAGGTCGAGGACGTGCCCAACGCCCTGTGGAAGCTGGAGCAGGCCAAGCGGAAGGACGCCGACGAGGGCAACACCAAGCGGGGCGCGTGGCGGCAGGCCATGCAGGCGCTGAGGGCCGAGAAGGAGAAGGCCGAGCGCATCGCGGCGACGACGGCCGAGCTGGCCAAGAAGATGATCCCGGTCATCGGCTGGCCCCACAGCTGGCAGTACAGCGCCGCCCGCCCGCTGGAGGAGCTGGAGAGCGCGATCGGACGCCCGCTGACCGAAGCCGGTCACAACGAGACCTGCGAGGGCCACGCCGCCACGTTCGACCCGGCCGACGGCGAAGTGGTCTGGGTCTGCCGTGACTTCAAGAAGCACGGCCACCGGATCATCGGGGCGGCCCAGAACGAGGACGACGGGAGCGAGGCGGCCGACGAGAAGGCCGAGGCCGAGCGCGAGGCCGCACGCGCCGAGGCCCGGCGCGTAAAGGCCAACAACGCCGCATGGCGTTCGGTGCGCGAGGTTCGGCAGGCGTTCATCGTCGACATGTGCCAGGACAAGGGCGAGGCCCCGGCCGACGTGAAGGACCTGGTGCTGACGACGATCCTCGCGGGCCGATACACGTACACCCACTACGTGACGGGCGACTACGGCAGGCTGCTGTCGACGTTCCTGAAGGACGAGAACCTGAAGCACACCCCGGCCGACGTGGTGGCCAAGCTGGTCAAGCGCACCGGGGCCAAGCGGTACTGGTGGCTTCTGTTCGCCCACGTCGCGGGCATGTACGAGTTCGAGCACATGACCGACGAGGCATGGCGCGGCAAGAAGGACGAGTTCGGTCGGCGCAAGCCCATCGAGGGCGAGACGGTCGAGTGGCTGAACTTCCTGAAGAAGCACGGTTACAGCCTCTCCGAGGTCGAGGAGGAGACCCTGGCCACCGCCCAGCAGCAGGCCGAGGAGGAGGCGAGGCGGGTAGCTGAACGCAAGGAGCGGGATGCCCGTTGGCAGCGCGAGCGTGAGGAGGCCCGGCTCAAGCGGGAGGCCGAGGAGAAGGCCGCGCGGGAGGCCGAGGCCGTCCAGGCGGACGAGAGCCACGAGCCCGACGAGGAGCCGGACACCGAGCCCGCCGAGGCGGACGACGAGTAGCGGCACCCAGCGGGCCCGCCAGAGCGGGCCCGCCCCCGGGGGGGGGGGGGGGGGGGGGGGGGGGGGGGGGGGGGGGGGGGGGG
>NZ_JBSIBZ010000192.1:0-3577 GCF_058245575.1 Streptomyces sp. UF-297
ACCCGGCCCCCCGGGCCGGGTGCCGCACGACGGCGCCGCGCGACGGCCTCGACCACCACGGCGCGACCGTCGCCCCCCGGCGGTGCGGAACCCGCTTGGGGCGCGGCCGGCCCCACCACCGACGGCAGGCCGGCGCCCCCGCCGCACCCGGCGCTCCCTCCCCGCACAGCTTCCGTGCCGTGCGGGGAGGGAGCGAACGGGCCTGTCAGAAGAGGGCTTCCCCGTCGAACAGTCCGATGGTGCCGGTGGCCTTGTCGTCCCCCATGCCGAACAGGGCGGCCTGTGCCGCCTTGGGCTTGACGGCGAACTCCGTGGCGGGCATGGCAAGCCAGTTCCTGGGCTTGGGGGCTGCCGGGGCCGTGGCGACCTTTACCGCGCGCGTCTGCACTTCCTCAAAGTCGGCGGTCACGATCTCCGTGCGCGGGGCAGCGTCCCGCCACTCGTCGACGTACTGGGACGTGTCAACGCTGCATCCCTGCTCCAGCGTCAGGCCCGTCTGCCGCTGGAACCGCTCGTACTGGGCGGTCGGCTCCTCGGTGCGGCGCACGCATCCGCTGTAGCGGAAGGGGGCCGACTCCTGGGGGATGATGAACAGCCCTCGGCGGGCCACCTCGGCGGCGACATCGATGACGTGGTACTCGAACTGAGGGCCGCTGTAGCGGGGGGCCGTGCGCCCCTGTCGGGAGACCCGGCCGAACGGCGGGTTCGCTACGGCCACGTCGAACCGACCGCCCAGGTCCATCGTCGGCACGTCGAAGACGTCGCCGCAGATCCAGCGGGCTTCCGGCAGGATCTTGCGCCCGATCCGGACGTACTCCGGGTTCTTCTCCACGCACACGATCTCTCGGGCGGCGCCGTGGGCGCTGAGGTACTGGTGAGCGGTCCAGGCCAGGCGGCCGATTCCCGCGCACAGGTCGATGATCCGTCCGGCGCCGAACGCCTCCAGGATGAGGTCTGTGGCCAGTCCGCCCGGCGTGAAGAATGCGCCGTCGAGCCGGGCCGTGCCCTCCTCCATCCAGTGGTCCAGGACGAATTCCCGCTCATCCGGCGCGAGGTCGCGGTCCAGGTCGGCCAGGGCGGCCGCCTTGCGGTGCTGGATCGCGGTCTCGGTCTTCATCTTCGCCATGAGGCACGCCCTTTCGGTGCGGGTTTCGAGTGGTGGTGTCGGTCGGGGTGCCACCCCCTTCCAACAAGGACAACATTACCAGCATTAGGCCGGAAACGGAAGCGGGAAAGGGGGTCTGACCAGGGTTTTTCTCGGATTTCTCGCGGTGCCGCGCGTGCCCTCCGGGCCGGGCCGACCCCCCTCCTTGCCAGCCGCTTTTCAGCACCACGGCACCAGGGCCGGCCGGGCGACGGCCGGTCACGTAAACCGCCCACCGCTGCCGCTCCCCCCGGCCGGCCCGCAGGCCGGGACCCTGGGCCGGCCACCGGCACCGCACGACGGCGCCGCGCGGCCACGCCGGCCACGACGGCGCGGCCGTCGCCCGCGGCGCTGCGGGGCCTGCCCGGGGCGCGGCGGGCTGCACCCCTTCCGGGCTACCGGCGCGCCCGCCGCGACGCGGCACGCCGAAGGGGCGGGCACCGCCGTGCGGTGCCCGCCCCTTCGGGGACTGCGCGGAGCCTAGAAGGGGGGCAGTCCGACAGCCGTCGCCCCTCGGGTGAGGAGGTGCCAGACGTCGGTCATCTCGGGCTGCTCGTAGACCCCCGGCCGCGCTTCGATCCGCTCAGCCTTCGTCTGGGCGGCCTCCACGGCTTCCTGGGCCTCCTTGATGCGCTCGGGGGTGACCTGCCCGGGGCGGCTGAGCATGTCCTGTGCGAGTGCCGCGCCGAGCCGCTGAACGGCGTAGGCGAGATCGAACAGCTCGGTCAGCGCGTCCGCGATCGGGTCGGCGGCGGGCTGCGCGTTGTCGACGACCACCTTGACGGGGAATCCGCATCGGCGGAGTTCGCGGGTGAGCCGGGCGAACCGGTAGTGGTCGAACGGCCAGGAACGGGTGCCAGGGGCGGTGAACGCCTTCAGGGAGTGGGACCACTCGAATCCGTGCTGCCGCAGGGTCGCCTTGACCCAAGGGTGCTGGTCGCTGAGGCGGGCAACGGTGCCGTAGACCCGGCTGTGCGTGATGGTGGTGGTGATCACGGGAGTTCCTCCGTGGTGCGGGTTTCGAGTGGTGGTGCCGGTCGGGGTGCCACCCCCTTCCAACAAGGACAACATTACCAGTATTGGGCCGGAAATGGAAGCGGAAGCCGGGCCTGGTCTGGGGTTTTTCGCTGGTGCTCCCGGGGGCGGAAGCCACCGCCGCCCCCGGGAAGTAGTTCACTGCCTGGCGGTGCCCTGCGACTGCTGAGCCTGATAGTCGGCCACCGCCTGCGCCAGGGTCCGCCCGACACTGCCGCGCGGGCCTTCGTACCCGTCGTGTCCCGGTGCGCCGTAGTCGGCCATGCCGCAGCTACAGCCGCGCACCTCCTCTTCCCCCTCCTCCTGCGGTGTGGCCTCTTCCGGCGTCCAGTCGAACGGGACCGGCCGTTCGTTCAGGTACAGGCGGAGCGCGGCGGCTCCGCTCTTGCGGCTGTCGACGCTGAACACGGCCGTGCCGATGGCCGGAAGGCAGACGGTGACGTTGGTCCACATGTACGGGGCGGTACGCCACTCGTCGTGAACGACGCGGGCGGGTTCGACCTGGAAGAGGTCGGCCAGTGCTGCGGTGAACTCGCGCGCGGCCTCGCGCGTGTCGAGCGGGGACGGGGCGGGGGTGCCGTCGTAGCCGATGGCGGTATGGATCTGGAACTTCATGGCCTGCTCCTGGGTGCGCGGTGAGGGTTTCGAGCGGGCCGGGGCGGCGGTGCCATCCGCCGCCCCCCCCCCCCCCCCCCCCCCCCCCCCCCCCCCCCGGGTGGGTCAGTGCTTGGCGGCGGCCTCCTCGTCCTCGGTGCGCCACAGGGGCAGGGCCTCGAAGTCCTGGGACGGCGCGAGCTTGACCACGGCGGCGCGCACGGTGGCGGCCTTGACCGTGGCGGGCATGAGGGCCGCGACGGCACGGGGGTCCTTGTTCGCGCGCCACATGGCGTACAGCACGCGCTGACGCTCGGCGCGGGCGTTGGTCAGCGCCTCGCGGGCGGCCTGGTAGGCCGCCTCGGCCTCCAGTCCCTCCATCAGCAGGGGGGTGTCGATGCCGTCACCCTCCCGCTGGCGGGCCGCCTCGATCATCTCCGCGCGCATCGCCTGGTAGGCGGCGTGGCCGATCGCCTCCGCCTCGGCCTGGCGCTCGGGGGTGATCTGCTCGCTCATGGTCCGTACCTCCGGTGATCGGGTTTCGAGTGGTTCTCGTTGTCCGGGGTGCCACCCCTTCCAACAAGGACAACATTACCAGTATTGGACCGGAAACGGAAGCGGAAAAGGGGGTCTGACCAGGGGTTTTCTCGGATTTCTCGCGGTGCCGCGCGTGCCCTCCGGGCCGGGCCGCCCCCCTCCTTGCCAGCTCCTCCACCCGGGCCCCGGTGGGCCGGTCACCTTCTCCTCGACGTGCAGCTGCTCCGCTCCCCCGTCTCGAACCTCAGCCCCTGGCCGTCACCACGG
>NZ_JBSIBZ010000193.1:0-3423 GCF_058245575.1 Streptomyces sp. UF-297
CCTGAAGCCCAGGATCACCAACCGGCCACAAGACACCAACCCTGAAGCCCAGGATCACCAACCGGCCACAAGACACCAACCCTGAAGCCCAGGATCACCAACCGGCCACAAGACACCGATGCGACGGCCTGGCTCGGCCCGTGCGGGGCCCTCAGCGCGGGTCGGGCTCGGCGCGTCCGAGCTAGGCGCGTCCCCCTGGTACGGATCCGACCATGGGCGTATCGCCCCTCCCGCCCGGCACCCGGAGGAGCCTGCGCAGGAAGCGTGTGTACGGGCTCCAGTTGGCGGGGTGGGGCAAAGTTCCCGTGCAGGTGAGTTCGGCGCGGTCGAGGCTGTCTTGCAGGCAGGCGTTGTGGAGGGGGCGGAAGAGGAGCGGCCAGGAGAGGCGGGCGGAGCCGCGGGGGGCCATGGCCAGGGTGTGGCGCAGGACGGTCCGGTCCTGGCCCAGGGGGTGGACGGTGTATTCGTGGAAGCCGTGGAAGCCGCGCGGGCCGGTGAAGGTGAAGCGGATCCACGTGCCGGGGATGTACGTGGCGACGGTGTAGCGCACCGGGCCGTGGCCGCCGACCGCTCCCACGGCCAGGGGGCGGTCGAATTTCATGGGCGGCCAGCGGTCCGCGGGCCACAGCTGGTCGGCGGGCCCCGCCAGGCTGTCGATCAGTGCCCCGACTGCTTTCTCCCCTACCGGCAGCACCCGTTCGTGCAGGTTGTACACAGCCATGCCGTCCTCCTGGACGAGGTTCTGGAGAGGGTCCTCCAATACTTGTAGAGAGTACTCTCTACAACATGGCGAGACCACCCCGCTTCGACACCGCCCAGCTCCTCGACGCCGCCGTACGGCTGGCCGCCGAGGCCGGTCCTGCGGGCGTGACCATGTCCGCCGTCGCGCAGGCGGTCGGCGCCCCGAGCGGCTCGGTCTACCACCGCTTCCCCGGCCGCCCGGCCCTCCTGGCCGAGGTGTGGCTGCGTACGGTCGAGCGCTTCCAGGAGGGCTACTTCGCCGCGCTGGAGTCGAGCGAGGACCCCCGCGAGGCGGGCGCGGCGGCGGCCCGGCACGTCGTGTCCTGGAGCCGCGCCCACCCCGCCGAAGCGGCCCTTCTCCTGTACGGCGCCGAGGACTTCGGCCGCGAGAGCTGGGCGCAGGAGCACATCCGGCGCGCGGACCGGGGCCATCGGCGCGTACGCCAGTCCGTGGCCGCCCTGGCCGCGGCGCTGGGCGCCACCGGCCCCCAGGACGGCGAGCGGATCGCGCTGGCCGTCATCGACGTCCCGCTGTCCCTGGTACGCCGCCACCTCCGCGCGGGCAGCCCCCTGCCCGCCCACGCCGAGGCACTCGCCGAGGAGTGCACCGCCGCGCTCCTGGCGACGTGAGGTGGCGCCCGCGAGGCACCGGAGAGTCCGAAGCCCTCAGGCGGAGGCCGAGGCGCAGGTTGTCGGGCGGGCGTGGGAGGGATCCAGGGCGTTGGTGGTTTCGTGGAAGGCGAGGCGGTCGGTGAGGCCGATGGCCAGGTGGTCGGAGAGGTTGACGGGGCAGAGGGATTGGATGAGGACGTTGTTGACGTTCGGGCCGTCGAGGAACTGGGTGCGGTAGGGGGTGACGATCTGGTCGTACTTGGTGGCGATGACCGTGTAGCGCACTCCGGGGACGGTGTCGCCGCCCTCGTTGAGGCGCTTGAGGAAGGCGGAGCCCGTCACCTGGTCGGTGAGGGCGGGGGCGGTGCCCTCGATGGCCTCTTCGGCGCCCGGGAAGTAGTCCAGCAGGCGGGTCAGGCCCATCAGGTCGGTGCCGTGGTGGTCGGGGCCGAGTCCGACCAGGGCGTTCACCTTGGCCGCGCCGCCCAGGAACTTGAGGTAGTAGCGCGGCATCAGCCCGCCCTGGGAGTGGCCGACGAGATCGGCCTCGGGCGCTCCGGTCACCGCCAGCACGCGGTCCACGTACGTGGCGAGTTCGGTGGCCGACTTCTCGATGGGGCCCAGGCCGTGGAAGAAGCCCACGCCGGGCAGCCGGCCGTAGTCGAGGGAGAAGACGCAGTAGCCGCGCGCCACCAAGTAGGGGGCGAGGCCCAGCCAGTTGTCCACGGAGTTGCCGAAGGTGCCGTGGACGAGGACGACCGGCCTGGGGTGGGCGGCGGACGGCCGGCAGGAGTAGTCGTTCCAGCCCCGGTCGGTGGCGGGCGCGGCGGCGGAAGCGGGCGCCGTGGCCAGGCCGATGGCCAGGGCCAGGGCCAGGGCCGGGAGAACGGCGAACGGGCGTTTCCAGAGCGGCTTCATGCCGGGCTCCTTGCGGATGAGCGGACGGGGAACGGGCGGGCGAGCGCAGGGGGTTCCTCCGCTCGTCGCAGAAGGTCGTTCGCCTTCACGGAAGGCCGTTCGGCTGCGGTCCGGATCGCAGGGCGCCACGCCACCCCCGTGCGCCATCGGATCGGCGCGGGCGGGCCAGTGGTGCTGAGCTCCAGTCAAGTTACGGGCGAGTACGTCGATGGGCCAGCCGTGCGACGGTGAAGGAAGCCGCACACAATCCCCACGGGACGGACGGGGACGTCAGGCCCTGGAAGGTCTGTCAGTGGTGTCCCGTACAGTCGAACGTGGGGCGATCACCCGCGATCGGCCGGAGCAAGGGGAGGCGGTAGTGGACACCGTGGAGCAGGGCGAGCAGGCGGTACGGTCCGGGCAGCGAGAGCCGGCCACGCCGGTCGGCGTCACCGAGATCTCCTCCGAGGCCGAGCTGCGCGAGCTGGTCGGGGAGCCCAACGACCACGCGTCGAACAAGACCAGGCACGCCCTGCACGAGCTGGACCGGCAGTGGCTGGCCCACTCCCCGTTCTGTCTGATAGCGACCTCGGACGCGCAGGGCCGCTGCGACGTCTCGCCCAAGGGCGACCCCGCGGGCTTCACCCGTGTCCTGGACGAGACGACGATCGTGATCCCGGACCGCCCCGGCAACAAGCGGGTGGACGGCTTCCGGAACATCCTCGCCAACCCGCATGTCGGCCTCAACTTCCTGCTGCCCGGCCGCGGCGACACGCTCCGCATCAACGGGCGGGCGCGGCTGCTGCGCGACGCGCCGTACTTCGACGAGATGACGGTCAAGGGCAACCGGCCGCAGCTCGCGCTCCTCGTCGAGATCGAGGAGGTCTTCTACCACTGCGCCAAGGCGTTCCTGCGCTCCAGCCTGTGGAAGCCGGAGACCTGGCAGCCGGATGCGATGCCCTCAAGGGCCCGTATGGTCAAGGGACTCGAGGCGCCGGGCATACCCCTGGAGATGCTGGAGGAGCACTACGGGCCGAAGTACGCGGAGCGGCTTTACGGCTGAGGACGGCCGGGCGGGCGCGCACCGCAGGGAGTGCGTGGAGTCCGCTCATGGCCTCGTGGAGTCCGCTCATGGCCTCGTGGAGTCCGCTCATGGCCTCGTGGAGTCCGCTC
>NZ_JBSIBZ010000194.1:0-3194 GCF_058245575.1 Streptomyces sp. UF-297
GGGTGGCTGGTCGTTGCTTGAGAACTGCACAGTGGACGCGAGCATCTGTGGCCAAGTTTTTAAGGGCGCACGGTGGATGCCTTGGCACCAGGAACCGATGAAGGACGTGGGAGGCCACGATAGTCCCCGGGGAGCCGTCAACCAGGCTTTGATCCGGGGGTTTCCGAATGGGGAAACCCGGCAGTCGTCATGGGCTGTCACCCATACCTGAACACATAGGGTATGTGGAGGGAACGCGGGGAAGTGAAACATCTCAGTACCCGCAGGAAGAGAAAACAACCGTGATTCCGGGAGTAGTGGCGAGCGAAACCGGATGAGGCTAAACCGTATTGGTGTGATACCCGGCAGGGGTTGCCAGTGCGGGGTCGTGGGAGTTCTCTTGGTCAGTCTGCCGACTGGCCGGCGAGTCAGAAACCGTTGATGTAGGCGAAGGACATGCGAAAGGTCCGGCGTAGAGGGTAAGACCCCCGTAGCTGAAACGTCAGCGGCTTGCTTGAGAACCACCCAAGTAGCACGGGGCCCGAGAAATCCCGTGTGAATCTGGCGGGACCACCCGTTAAGCCTAAATATTCCCTGGTGACCGATAGCGGATAGTACCGTGAGGGAATGGTGAAAAGTACCGCGGGAGCGGAGTGAAATAGTACCTGAAACCGTGTGCCTACAAGCCGTGGGAGCGTCGCTGTGTGTGCTTGCACATGCAGTCGTGACTGCGTGCCTTTTGAAGAATGAGCCTGCGAGTTTGCGGTATGTTGCGAGGTTAACCCGTGTGGGGAAGCCGTAGCGAAAGCGAGTCCGAATAGGGCGTTGAGTAGCGTGCCCAAGACCCGAAGCGGAGTGATCTAGCCATGGGCAGGTTGAAGCGGAGGTAAGACTTCGTGGAGGACCGAACCCACCAGGGTTGAAAACCTGGGGGATGACCTGTGGTTAGGGGTGAAAGGCCAATCAAACTCCGTGATAGCTGGTTCTCCCCGAAATGCATTTAGGTGCAGCGTCGTGTGTTTCTTGCCGGAGGTAGAGCACTGGATAGGCGATGGGCCCTACCGGGTTACTGACCTTAGCCAAACTCCGAATGCCGGTAAGTGAGAGCGCGGCAGTGAGACTGTGGGGGATAAGCTCCATGGTCGAGAGGGAAACAGCCCAGAGCATCGACTAAGGCCCCTAAGCGTGTGCTAAGTGGGAAAGGATGTGGAGTCGCAGAGACAACCAGGAGGTTGGCTTAGAAGCAGCCATCCTTGAAAGAGTGCGTAATAGCTCACTGGTCAAGTGATTCCGCGCCGACAATGTAGCGGGGCTCAAGCACACCGCCGAAGTCGTGTCAATCCAGCAATACTCCTAACGGGGGCTGGGTTGGGTAGGGGAGCGTCGTGTGCCGGGTGAAGCAGCCGTGGAAACGAGTTGTGGACGGTTCACGAGTGAGAATGCAGGCATGAGTAGCGATACACACGTGAGAAACGTGTGCGCCGATTGACTAAGGGTTCCTGGGTCAAGCTGATCTGCCCAGGGTAAGTCGGGACCTAAGGCGAGGCCGACAGGCGTAGTCGATGGACAACCGGTTGATATTCCGGTACCCGCTTTGAAACGCCCAATATCGAGCCCATTAATGCTAAGGCCGTGAAGCCGCCCTGATCTCTTCGGAGTTGAGGGGAGTGGTGGAGCCGCTGACCCAAGGTGGTAGTAGGTAAGCGATGGGGTGACGCAGGAAGGTAGTCCAGCCCGGGCGGTGGTTGTCCCGGGGTAAGGGTGTAGGCCGTGTGGTAGGTAAATCCGTCACACATATAAGGCTGAGACCTGATGCCGAGCCGATTGTGGTGAAGTGGATGATCCTATGCTGTCGAGAAAAGCCTCTAGCGAGTTTCATGGCGGCCCGTACCCTAAACCGACTCAGGTGGTCAGGTAGAGAATACCGAGGCGTTCGGGTGAACTATGGTTAAGGAACTCGGCAAAATGCCCCCGTAACTTCGGGAGAAGGGGGGCCATTTCTGGTGATGACATTTACTGTCTGAGCTGGGGGTGGCCGCAGAGACCAGCGAGAAGCGACTGTTTACTAAAAACACAGGTCCGTGCGAAGCCGTAAGGCGATGTATACGGACTGACGCCTGCCCGGTGCTGGAACGTTAAGGGGACCGGTTAGCTCCATTTCGGTGGGGCGAAGCTGAGAACTTAAGCGCCAGTAAACGGCGGTGGTAACTATAACCATCCTAAGGTAGCGAAATTCCTTGTCGGGTAAGTTCCGACCTGCACGAATGGCGTAACGACTTCTCGACTGTCTCAACCATAGGCCCGGTGAAATTGCACTACGAGTAAAGATGCTCGTTTCGCGCAGCAGGACGGAAAGACCCCGGGACCTTTACTATAGCTTGATATTGGTGTTCGGTTCGGCTTGTGTAGGATAGGTGGGAGACTGTGAACTGATCACGCCAGTGGTCGGGGAGTCATTGTTGAAATACCACTCTGGTCGTGCTGGATGTCTAACCTGGGTCCGTGATCCGGATCAGGGACAGTGTCTGGTGGGTAGTTTAACTGGGGCGGTTGCCTCCTAAAGGGTAACGGAGGCGCCCAAAGGTTCCCTCAGCCTGGTTGGCAATCAGGTGTTGAGTGTAAGTGCACAAGGGAGCTTGACTGTGAGACTGACGGGTCGAGCAGGTACGAAAGTAGGGACTAGTGATCCGGCGGTGGCTTGTGGAAGCGCCGTCGCTCAACGGATAAAAGGTACCCCGGGGATAACAGGCTGATCTTCCCCAAGAGTCCATATCGACGGGATGGTTTGGCACCTCGATGTCGGCTCGTCGCATCCTGGGGCTGGAGTCGGTCCCAAGGGTTGGGCTGTTCGCCCATTAAAGCGGTACGCGAGCTGGGTTTAGAACGTCGTGAGACAGTTCGGTCCCTATCCGCTGTGCGCGTAGGAGTATTGAGAAGGGCTGTCCCTAGTACGAGAGGACCGGGACGGACGAACCTCTGGTGTGCCAGTTGTCCTGCCAAGGGCATGGCTGGTTGGCTACGTTCGGGAGGGATAACCGCTGAAAGCATCTAAGCGGGAAGCCTGCTTCGAGATGAGTACTCCCACCTCCTTGAGGGGTTAAGGCTCCCAGTAGACGACTGGGTTGATAGGCCAGATATGGAAGCCCGGTAACGGGTGGAGTTGACTGGTACTAATAGGCCGAGGGCTTGTCCTCAGTTGCTCGCGTCCACTGTGT
>NZ_JBSIBZ010000195.1:0-3145 GCF_058245575.1 Streptomyces sp. UF-297
AACAGCGGCGTCGCGAACATCAGCAGCATGATCGTGCCGTGCATCGTGAACGCCTGGTTGAACTGCTCGTTCGACATGATCTGCGTGCCGGGACGAGCGAGCTCGGCGCGCATGAGGAGCGCCATCACGCCGCCGATGCAGAAGAACGCGAACGACGTGACCAGGTACAGCGTGCCGATCGTCTTGTGGTCGGTGGTCGTCAGCCACTTCACCACGACGTTGCCGGGTTGCTTCTGGCGTACGGGTGGTGCTGCCGGAGCCGTTGCGGCGGCGGCACCCTGGGGTTCGTTGAGGATGCTCACTTGTTGTTGGTCTCCGCGTTCTTGGCGGCGTCCGTCTGCTTGATGCCGGCCGGGAGGTAACCGGTCTGGCCCTTCTTCGCCAGGTCCTTCAGGTGCTTCCGGTACTCCTCCGGAGAAACCACCTTGACGTTGAAGAGCATCCGGGAGTGGTCGACGCCGCACAGTTCGGCGCACTTGCCCATGAAGACGCCTTCCTTGTTCGGGGTCACCTCGAAGACGTTGGTGTGGCCCGGGATGACGTCCTGCTTCATCAGGAACGGCACCACCCAGAAGGAGTGGATGACGTCACGCGAGGTCAGGACGAACTGAACCGTCTCGCCCTTGGGCAGCCACAGCGTCGGACCCGGGCTGGGGTTGCCGGGGGTCTTCTGGCCGGGAGTGCCCTCCTCGTAGACGCCCTCGGCACCCTCGGGCGCCGACTTCTTCCACTTGTCCGGGATCGCGGAGAGTTCCTTGGAGTCGATGTTCGTGGTCGACTTGTCGCCGTCCACGTCCTCCAGGTAGTTGAACGCCCAGCTCCACTGGTAGCCGACCACATTGACGACGTGGTCGGGCTTCTTGGAAGTCTTCAGTAGTTCGCTCTCATCCCGCGCGGTGAAATAGAACAGCACCGCGATGATGATGAACGGGACGATCGTGTACAACGCCTCGATCGGCATGTTGTACCGGGTCTGGGCAGGTACCTCCACCTTGGTCCGGCTGCGGCGGTGGAAGATCCAGCTCCAGATGATCAGGCCCCACACCAGCACGCCCACTGCGAGCGCGGCGGCCCAGGAGCCCTGCCAAAGAGAGAGGATCCGCGGCGCCTCGTCCGTGACGGGATATGGCATACCGAGGCGGGGGAAGTCCTCCCAGTTGTATTCGCAACCGGAGGCGGTCACAAGGACCAGGCCCGCGGCCAGCACCTGCGGCAGCTTCCGCCGCATCGGGCGCCGCGACGAGCGGTCGGAGCCGTTGGGACTCACGTAGCGCCTTCCCGAGAGTCTCGCCCGCGAGACCGGCTGCGGCCGTCTCAGCTGGTCGGTCGCCGGCCCTGGCACGGGCAGGGGTTTGGATGTTTATGCGGACCAAACCCTACTGGACGCTATTTGGGGTCGCGCGGGGAGGGTGCCCAACGCGCCGCTTCACTCCCCGAAGGGGTGGACGAAGGGGTTCCGACGACGCCGTACGGACCCCCGAATGCCCGGCTCCGGCCGACATCTGACGCTGTGCCCGGCCGCGGGCGCGGGCGGGGCGCGGCCCCTTCGACCGCCTCTCGAGCCACGCGCTAGCGTCTCGTACGTGCCCTACTTCGACGCCGCTTCCTCCGCTCCGCTGCACCCCGTCGCCCGCGAGGCGCTGCTGGCCTCACTGGACGAGGGGTGGGCCGACCCGGCGCGCCTGTACCGCGAGGGACGACGGGCCCGCCTGCTGCTGGACGCGGCGCGGGAGGCCGCCGCCGAGGCCGTGGGGTGCCGTCCGGACGAGCTGGTTTTCACCCCATCGGGGACTCGCGCGGTCCACGCGGGAATTTCCGGCACGCTCGCCGCGCGTCGGCGTGTCGGATCCCGGCTGGTGCACTCCGCGGTCGAGCACTCCTCGGTGCTGCACGCCGCCGCGGCCCATGAGGCGGCGGGCGGTTCGGCCGCCGAGGTGCCGGTCGGCCGTACCGGCGCGGTCGAGGCGGCACGGTTCGCCGCGGCACTGGGTGCGGACACCGCGCTGGCCGCGCTGCAGTCCGCCAACCACGAGGTGGGCACCGAGCAGCCGGTGGAGGAGGTGGCGGGCGCCTGCCGGGAGGCGGGGGTGCCGCTGCTGGTGGACGCCGCCCAGTCGCTGCCCTGGGGGCCGGTGGCGGGCCCCTGGTCGCTGCTGACGGGCAGTGCGCACAAGTGGGGCGGACCGGCCGGCGTGGGGCTGCTGGTGGTCCGCAAGGGCACCCGCTTCGCGCCTCAGGGGCCTTTGGACGAGCGGGAGTCGGGGCGCGCGCCGGGCTTCGAGAACATCCCGGCCGTCGTCGCGGCGGCGGCCTCGCTGCGGGCGGTACAGGCCGGGGCGCGGGACGAAGCGGCGCGGCTGCGGGGGCTGGTGGACCGGATCCGGGCGCGGGTGGCCGCACAGGTGCCGGATGTGGAGGTGGCCGGGGACCCGGTGCGGCGGCTGCCGCACCTGGTGACGTTCTCCTGTCTCTATGTCGATGGAGAGACGCTGCTGCACGAGCTGGACCGGGCGGGCTTCTCGGTCTCCTCCGGCTCCTCGTGCACCTCCAGCACGCTGACGCCGAGCCATGTACTGCGGGCGATGGGAGTGCTCTCGGAGGGAAATGTCCGCGTCTCCCTGCCGATGGGGGCCGCCGAGGGCGATGTGGAGCGGTTCCTGGACGTACTGCCGGGCGCGGTCCGCTCCGTACGCGAGAAGCTGGGCGTCCCCGTGGAGCGGGCGGCGAGCCCCTCCCCCGCCCCGGACCTCGTCGTGGACGCGCTGGGCAAGCGGTGCCCGATCCCGGTGATCGAGCTGGCGAAGGTGATCGGCGACGTACCGGTCGGCGAGACGGTGACCGTCCTCGCCGATGACGAGGCGGCCCGGCTGGACATCCCCGCCTGGTGCCAGATGCGGTCCCAGGAGTACGTCGGCGAACGGCCCGCCCCGCGGGGCGCGGCGTACGTCGTACGGCGACTCGTCTGAGCGGATCGCCGGAAGGCACGGTCGGTCAGGCACGCGCGGCCCAGTGGGGGCCGGTCGCGCAGTTCCCCGCGCCCCCAAGAACCACGGGCGGCCGCCCGACGGACGGGAGGAGACGGGCCGGAGGGGTGGGGTGTCCGGACGTAAAGCGAAGCAGTCCGGACACCCCACCCCGGCGGACC
>NZ_JBSIBZ010000196.1:0-3106 GCF_058245575.1 Streptomyces sp. UF-297
CCCCCCCCCCCCCCCCCCCCCGGAGGACCGGCTCCGGCCCCAGCCGGGGCGGGAGCGCGGCCCTCCGAGGACGGCGCGGGCCGGATCAGGCGAGATGCGCCCGGATCTCGGCGGCCGCCTCGTGGCCGTACGCCTTCGTGAAGCGGTCCATGAAGGGCGTGCGGTGCAGCTCGTACTCCTGGGTGCCGACGGTCTCGATGACCAGGGTCGCCAGCATGCAGCCGACCTGGGCGGCGCGCTCCAGGCCGACCCCCCAGGACAGGCCGGACAGGAAGCCGGCGCGGAAGGCGTCGCCGACGCCGGTCGGGTCGGCCTTGGCGTCCTCCTCGGGGACGCCGACCTCGATGGCCGGCTGCCCGACGCGCTCGATGCGCACGCCGTTGGCGCCGAGGGTGGTGACCCGGGTGCCGACCTTGGCGAGGATCTCCTCGTCGCTCCAGCCGGTCTTGGACTCGATCAGGCCCTTCTCGTACTCGTTGGAGAAGAGGTAGGTCGCGCCCTCCATGAGGATGCGGATGTTGTCGCCGTCCATGCGCGCGATCTGCTGCGAGAAGTCGGCCGCGAAGGGGATGCCCCGCGAGCGGCACTCCTCGGTGTGGCGGATCATCGCCTCCGGGTCGTCCGCGCCGATCAGGACGAGGTCCAGGCCGCCGACGCGCTCGGCGACGGTGTGCAGCTCGATGAGGCGGGCCTCGCTCATGGCACCGGTGTAGAACGAGCCGATCTGGTTGTGGTCGGCGTCGGTGGTGCACACGAAGCGGGCGGTGTGCAGGAGCTCGGAGATGTGGACGGAGGCGGTGTCCACGCCGTGGCGGTCCAGCCAGGCGCGGTACTCGTCGAAGTCGTTGCCGGCGGCGCCGACCAGGATCGGGTTGGTCCCGAGCTGGCCCATGCCGAAGGCGATGTTGGCGGCGACTCCGCCGCGCCGGACGTCGAGCTGGTCGACCAGGAAGGAAAGGGAGACCGTGTGCAGCTGGTCGGCGACGAGTTGGTCGGCGAAGCGGCCGGGGAAGGTCATCAGGTGGTCGGTGGCGATGGAGCCGGTGACTGCGATTCGCACGGCGGGTCTGCTCCTGCGGGAAGGCGGAAGGACGAGACGGACGTAGGCCAACGCTACCCGGTTGTCCGATACCTTCCGACCTGGTGAAACTACCCGATAGTAGATCTTTCTTCGCGGAGCACGGGATGCATACGGTGCCCGTATGACCAAGTCTGTGAAGTCCGCCACTTCCGCCCCTACTGCACCCTCCCCCGTCTCTGCGGGCGCCGTCTGGTCCCCCGCCGAAGCGGAATCGCTGCATCAGCTGCGCGGTGACTGCGCGCAGATGGCGCCCCACTGGAAGGCCGTACGCCAGGACGGCCCGGCCCCCGGCTCGGCATCGGACCTGCACGGGGTGGAGGTTCCGGCCACATCCGCCGCGCTGGTGGACGGTATGCCCCAGTACGGCGACTGACCGGCGCACGCAGGGAACCGCGCGCGCCCCCGCTCCGTCCAAGTGGCGTCCCCTTCACGGGGGATGGCACGTCAGTTGTTCAGCGGAGCCGAAGGAGCGATGCGGTGAGCACCGAGGACACCCCCTCTGCCGAAGGTGACGGCACCCCCGCCGGTACCCCTGCCACCACGGGGCGCAGCAGGCGCACCTCGCTCGTGGCCGCCTCGATGGCGGTGGCAGTGGTGCTGGCCGGAGGCGGCGTGGCGTACTGGTCCTCGTCCGCTTCGGGCGGCGGAGGCGAAGAGGGCGCGGGCGCCCCGGCCAAGGGCGGCCCGCCGCCGCTGGCGCTGGGCGCGCCGGCCAAGGACCCGGGGCCGGGCCCCGGGATCGCGCCCGGTGAGCCGGACCCGAGCGGCACCCGCTACCACGCGGTGGCCGGCCTGCCCGGCGGTCCGGACTCCGCGCCGGTGTACCGGCCGCAGGGGCAGATCGGCCAGGACGCGGTGATTCGGCTGGCCAAGGCGCTGGATGTGGCCGGAAAGGTGCGCTCGGAAGGCGGCACCTGGAAGGTCGGCGGGGTGTCGCGGGACTCCCGTGACCCCGTACTGCAGGTGAACAAGTCCGGGTCGGGCTCGTGGACGTACTCCCGCTACGGCACCCCTGGCGGTACCGACTGCGCGGTGCCCAGGATCCCCGGGGACGGCAGCGCGTCCTCGCCGACGGACCGGCCCGAGTGCCCGTCCTTCCGCGGTCCGGGCAACGGGATGGGCCGCGGCGGGCCGGGGCCGGTGTCGCAGGAGAAGGCGAAGCAGGCGGTGCGGCCGGTGCTGGAGGCGCTGGGGCAGCGCGAGGCGAAGCTGGACGCGGGCGCGCAGTCGGGGGCGGTGCGGACCGTGACGGCGAACCCGGTGTACGGCGGGCTGCCCACCTACGGCTGGCGCAGCGATCTGCAGGTCGGCGCGGACGGCCAAGTGGTCGGCGGCAGCGGGCAGTTGGCGAAGCCCGTCAAGGGGCACGACTATCCGGTGCTGAGCGCCGCCAAGACGCTCGAGCGGCTCAACGGCGAGCGGGCGCGGCCCGGGCAGGCGCGGGCGTCGGACACGGGCAAGTCGGCCGAGGTGCGCGGTGCCGTCTTCGGGCTGGCGGTGCAGTACGTGGACGGCGGTCCGGCGCTGGTGCCCTCGTGGCTGTTCACGGTGCGGCACCCGGGGGCCGGCACGGCGACGTCGCAGGTCGCGCACCCCGCGGTGCACCCCGACTACCTCGTGCCCAAGAAGGCGCCCAGGGACGCTCCGAGTCAGCAGCCCACGAAGAAGCCGGGCGGCGGGCAGTCGTCCGGGGCGGTCACGATGACACTGGAGTCCTATGCCCTCGCCGAGGACGGCAAGCAGTTGCGGCTGCGCTTTTGGGGTGGGGTGTGCAGTGACTACTCCGCCTCTGCCGACCAGTCGGGCAAGGCCGTGAAGGCGCAGGTCAGCGGCAAGGACAAGAAGCCGGGGCAGGTCTGCGTGAAGATGGCGAAGCGCTTCACGCAGACGGTGACGCTCAAGGAGCCGCTCGGCGACCGGAGCGTGGTCGACGCCTCGAACGGCAAGGCGGTGCCGGAGAGGAAGTAGCGCCCGGGCCGACCACGCGCATACGGAGGCGGCGCCACCCCGAGGCCGGGGTGGCGC
>NZ_JBSIBZ010000197.1:0-2910 GCF_058245575.1 Streptomyces sp. UF-297
GTCCTGACGGGATTTGAACCCGCGGCCTCCACCTTGACAGGGTGGCGAGCACTCCAAACTGCTCCACAGGACCTTGCATTGTGCGAAACCGGCCGGAACCAGTCTCGCACACGGTGATGCGTGCCCCCAACGGGATTCGAACCCGTGCTACCGCCTTGAAAGGGCGGCGTCCTGGGCCACTAGACGATGAGGGCTGATGGCCCACCTGGGCGCTTTGTCGGCGCCTCGGGGACGTGAGAAGCATATGGGATGGGGGGACCGTTCGCCAAAACGGTTTACGGAGGGCTGTGCGCAGGGCCTGTCGGCGAGGTGGGTGAGGGGGTCTGTGAGGGGGCCGGGGAGGGGGAGGGGTTCGGCCGGTTCTCCCGCGGCAGGTGGCGGCTGACCTCCGCCTTGGACAGGCCCAGCCCGCCCAGCGTGATCTCGTCCCAAGCCTGCAGGCGCTTACTGCGCCGGTCCAGGTAGAGGACGGAGGCCTGGACGGACTCGGGCTTCTCGCCCTGCACCGCGCGCAGCCCGCCGCCGCCCGTGGAGCCCTCGATCATCAGGCGGGTGCCGTGTGGCAGGGTCCGGTTCTCGCGGTGGTGGACATGGCCGGCCAGGGCCAGCGGGACCAGCCCGTCGGTCTCGGCGGCGGCCACCGGGTTGTGGGCCAGGGCGAGGTCGACGGGGCGGCCCGCGGCCCGCTGCGAGCGCAGCGAGGCGGCCAGCAGGCTGCCGGCGACGCGCTCGGCGGGGTCGCCGGAGGCCACCACCGTGCGGTCCGGGGTGAACTGCGGGTCGCCGACGCCCGCGATACGCAGCCCCGCGACCCCTACGGAGCGGCCGTGGTCCAGGACGGTGACGTTCTTGCGGGAGGCCATGTACTCCTGCGTGGTCAGCGAGTCGTGGTTGCCGCGGACCCAGACGTAGGGGGCGCCGAGCGAGGAGGCGCTGTCCAGGAAGCGGTTCTCGGCGGCCGAGCCGTGGTCCATGGTGTCGCCGGTGTCCACGATCACATTGATCTTGTACTGGGCGACCAGCGACTTGATGATCCGCCAGGCGCCGGGGTTGAGGTGGATGTCGGAGACGTGCAGCACGCGGATCGTGGTGGGGTCGGGCTGATAGGCGGGGAGGGTGGAGGTCGCGTCGTACAGCTTGGTGACATTGGTCACCAGCCGCGCCAACTCCCGCTGGTAGACGTCGAATTCGCTCACGATGCTGCGGGCGTTGCCGACCACCGAGGGGGCCGAGGAGAGCAGGCCGGAGAACTTCGGCTCCAGGACGGATTTGGGGTTCCAGGTGGCGTACGCGGCGGCTCCGGAGGCGGCGAGCAGGGCCAGCGCGAGACCGCCGGCGGCCAGGGCGCGGCGCGGCCTGCGGTAGACGGCCAGGCCCAGCGCGGTGGCGCCGGAGACCACCGCGACGCAGGAGCGGAAGGCGAGGGTGCCGGTGCCGCGGGTGACGTCGCGGGTGACCTCGGCCTGGAGCCCGGCGAACCGCTCGGGGTGGTCGACCAGGGCCTGGGACCGTACGGGGTCCAGCCGGTCGACGTCGACGTCCAGGCGGATGGGGGCGTAGTGGCTGCGCAGCTCCAGCGCGCCCAGCGGCGACACATTGATCGTGGTGCCGCCGGTGAGGGAGGGGCGCAGGGTCATGTTGGTGTCCACGGGGCCCACCGGCGCGTGGATGCTGCCGACGATGAGCAGGCCCAGCCAGGCGCCGAGCAGGGTGACGGCGATCAGCCCCAGGGCGCGGGCGTAAGGGTGCGGGGTGTGGACGAGGGTGCTGGTGGGGGCGGTGTGGTGGGAGCGGTAGTGACGCAGTACGGCGGCGGGCGCGCTCCGTACACGGGACAGACGGGCACGGAGCAGGCGCGAGGGGCCCGGGGGAGTGCTCCCGGGGGACGCGGTGCGAGCCATTGGTGCCGTATGCCCGGGTCCGGTGATCGCTATGCGGACGGGGCGCAGGCGGCCCGGGGCACGGCGGGGCACGGCGCGGCCCGGGCGGCGGGGCGCGGTGCGGTGGGCCGTTCGGCGATCGCTTTCGGGGCCCGGTGGCGGACAATGGGCGGGTGCTGGAGATGACGCGCGAGGAGTTCGAGGAACTGGTCGCCGAGGCGCTGGACCGTATCCCGCCGGAGCTGACGCGGCTGATGGACAACGTGGCGGTCTTCGTCGAGGACGAGCCGCCCGCCGACGATCCCGACCTGCTCGGGCTCTACGAGGGAACCCCGCTGACCGACCGCGGCGAGTGGTACGCGGGCGTCCTGCCCGACCGGATCACCATCTACCGGGGCCCGACCCTGCGCATGTGCGACACCAGGGACGACGTCGTGGCCGAAACGGAGGTGACGGTCGTTCATGAGATCGCGCACCACTTCGGGATCGATGACGAGCGGCTGCATGCGCTGGGTTACGGCTGAGGGGTAGGTGGGGCCGGGGGGTGGGGTGGCGCGTGCGTGGCGCGTGTCCTCGGGCGGGGAGCGGGAGTTGGGCAGGGCGTCTCTCATCGCGCTCCGGAACCGGAGGTCCCGCCCGTGCGCCCGATCCTTTTCCGATCCCCGTTGCCCGGCAGGTCCACCGGTGAGCCCTCGGGGCCGCTCTCCGGCCGCGCCTGGTCCCGCTCCCGCGCCCTCGCCGCCGCCGCCGTCGTCTCGGCGCTGGCCTCGGCGCTCTCCGGCTGCATGAGCGTGAGCGACCCGGAGACCCCCAAGCCGTCGGGGAAGAGCGCGCCGGACGGGAGCGTGGCCGAGCCGGACGGCGGGACGGTGGACGGCCGCGGGGACGGGCCGCGGCGGATGGGGCGTACGGGGGAGTCGCAGGGTACGGACGACGGGGAGAACGGGGCGAAGGGGGAGGACGGGGCCTCGCCCGCGCCCGGCGGCGGCCCCTCGGCGGCGGCGCCGGACGGCTCGGCCCTGCCCCCGGG
>NZ_JBSIBZ010000198.1:0-2905 GCF_058245575.1 Streptomyces sp. UF-297
TTGCGGGTTCAGGTCACGGTGGAGGAGCCGGACGAGGCCGGTCGTCGTGCGGTGGCGGTCTATGCCCAGGTCGAGGATGCCGCCTCCGAGGCGGAGTGGGTGCGGCACGCGGTCGGCAATGTGGCCCCGGTCGGCTCCGAGATCTCCGGCAGTGGGCTCGCGCAGTGGCCCCCGGCAGGCGCCGTCGCCGTGGACCTGGACGATTTCTACCCGGAGCTGGCGGAGAGCGGTCTCGCGTACGGTCCGGTGTTCCAGGGGATGCGTGCGGCCTGGCGGCGCGGCGAGGAACTGTTCGCCGAGGTCGCGCTGCCCGAGGGCACAGAGGTGTCCGGCTTCGGGGTCCATCCGGCGCTGCTGGATGCCGCGTTGCACGTGATCGTGGGCACGGGGACTGTAGGCGAGAGCTTGGCGCTGCCCTTCGCCTGGGGCGATGTGGTGGTGCACGCATCGGGTGCGTCGGTGGGACGGGTGCGGGTGGCACCGGCCGAAGCGGGTGAAGGCTTGTCGGTGACATTGGCCGACGCCGAGGGCGAGTTGGTCGCCTCGGTGGGTTCTTTGGTGCTGCGGCCGGTGTCGGCCGAGGACCTTGCCGCTGCTGCGGCGTCGGCTCGTGAGGGTTTGTACGGCGTGGAGTGGGTGCCGATCGCGCCCGAGGGCGAGCCGGAGGCTGTGGGCCCGTGGCTGGAGTTGGGCCCCGAGGGCGTGAGTGGCCTGGTGGCGTCGGTGGAAGAGGGCGGAGAAGTTCCCTCGGTTGTGGTGCTGCGGGTCGTGCCGGAGGTGGGCACCGCCGGCGTTGCCGGTGCGACTCGGGATGCGGCGGTGCACGTACTGGGCGTCGTACAGGAATGGCTTGCGCAAGAGGCCTTGTCCGGGTCGCGGCTGCTGGTGGTGACCGAGCGTGCGGTGGATGCGGGACCGGACTGCGCCGTGGAAGTTGCCCTTGCCTCGGTCTGGGGCCTGGTGCGGGTAGCGCAGGCGGAGAATCCCGGTCGCCTGGTGCTGGCGGACGTGGATGATCTGTCCGCCGATGGCGTCGCGGAGTGGCTGCGTACGGGCGTGCAGTCGGCCGAGCCGCAGTTCGCGGTACGCGGGGGCCAGGTGCGAGCACCGAGGCTGACGCGAGTCACGCAGGATTCATCGGCCGCGGTGGGTGGTGCGGGCACTGTCTTGATCACGGGTGCGTCGGGCGCCCTGGGCGGGCTGGTGGCCCGGCATGTGGCCGCGTCCGGCAGGGCCAAGCATCTTCTGCTCCTCTCTCGCCGTGGCATCGAGGCTTCGGGGATGCCGGAACTGATCGTCGATATCGAAGAGTTGGGTGTCGAGGTCACCGTTGCGGCGTGCGATGCCGCCGACCGTGCCCAGCTGGCCGAGGTGTTGGACGGGGTGCCGCTGACCGGTGTCATCCATGCTGCGGGCGTTCTCGACGACGGGGTTGTCGGGTCGCTGACTTCGCAGCGGATGCAGTCGGTGCTGCGGCCGAAGGTCGACGCGGCCTGGAACCTGCACGAGCTGACCCGTCACCTGGATCTGGACACCTTCGTGCTCTTCTCGTCCATCGCCGGTGTCATCGGCAACGCTGGCCAGGCGAACTATGCGGCGGGCAACACCTTCCTGGACGCCCTGGCCGCCCACCGGCGCCACCAGGGCCTGCCCGCCGTGTCGTTGGCGTGGGGTCCCTGGGAGCAGGGCATGGCCGGAGAGCTCACGGACGCCGATCGGCAGCGACTGGCCCGCCAGGGGCTGAAGTTGCTGTCCGATGCGGATGGCCTCGCCGTACTGGACGAGGCCATGGCCCGCACCGAACCACTGCTGGTTGCCGCTCAGTTGGACCTTTCCGCGATACGCGGAACGGGCGAGATCCCCTCTCTGCTGTCCGGTCTGATACGCGGGCAGCGCTCCGGTGGGCCCACCCGCCGTGCGGTCGGCGAGCGCATGGTCGACGCGCAGCACACGCTGGCCGCGCGTCTGGGGGGTCTGAACCCGGCCGAACAGCAAGAGGCCGTACGGGACCTGATCGCCACCCAGACCGCAATGGTCCTGGGCCTGCCGGGTCCCGGCAGTGTGGATCCGGACCGCGCGTTCCGCGATGTCGGCTTCGACTCGCTCACGGCAGTCGAACTGCGCAACCGGATCAACACCACCACCGGCCTGCGCCTGTCCGCCACTGCGGTATTCGACTACCCCACCCCGGCGGCCCTGGCCGATCTCCTGATGCAGGAGATGCTTGGGACGGCCTCCGAGGAAACGACCGCCCTCGCGGCGTACTCCGGGCTCGACAGGCTCGAAGCGTCGCTCACCGAGATCTTGGACGATGCCGCCGCCCGAGCGCGGGTCACGGCACGGCTGAAGGACATTCTCTCCGTGCTGGGCGAGGCCGGTGGATCCGGCGAGGCCGACGACGGTGGTTCGTTCGCCGACAAGATCCAGTCGGCCAGCGACGACGACATGTTCGACTTCATCGACAACCAGCTCGGGCTCTGAGTACGTGGCCGTACCACCGTGCGTAATGAGGAAGGCGTCATTGGATGGCGAACGAAGACAAGCTTCGTGACTATCTGAAGCGGGTCACCACTGACCTGCACCAGACCCGCGAGCGCCTGCGTGAGGTAGAGGGCCGCCAGCAGGAACCCGTGGCCATCGTGGGGATGGGATGTCGCTTCCCGGGTGGTGTGTCGTCTCCGGGCGAGTTCTGGCAGTTGCTGGAGTCGGGTGGGGACGCGGTGGGTGCGTTCCCGGTGGACCGTGGCTGGGCGGAGGACATCCACGACCCTGATCCGGACGCGATGGGCAAGAGCGTCTCGAACGAGGGCGGTTTCCTTTACGACGCGGGGGATTTCGACGCGGAGTTCTTCGGGATCAGTCCGCGTGAGGCGGTGGCGATGGATCCGCAGCAGCGGTTGCTGCT
>NZ_JBSIBZ010000199.1:0-2804 GCF_058245575.1 Streptomyces sp. UF-297
CAGGGCAACTACGCGGCGGCGAACGCCTTCCTGGACGCGCTGGCGGAGAACCGGCGGGCCCGTGGCCTCGCCGGTCTCGCGGTCGCCTGGGGCCTGTGGGGCGGCGGTGGACTCGCGGAGTCCACCGAGGTGATCCGGACGCGTATGCAGCGAACCGCCATGCCTGCCATGGACCCGCAACTGGCCGTACGGGCGCTGGGCGAGTCGCTGGACGGCTCCGACGCCGTCGTGACCGTGATGGACGTCGACTGGGAGCAGCTGGGCTCGGCGCCGGGCACCGCGAACGTGCACGAGATGCCGCTGGTGCGCGACCTCCCCGAGATCCGCCGACTGGCCGCCGCGAGCGCGAGCGCCGACGGCCCGGCGCGCAGCGACGGCGAACTGGCGCGGCGCCTCGCCGGGTTGGGCCGGGCCGAACAGGACCGGGTGCTCACCGACGTGGTGCGGGCGGAGGCCGCCGCGGTCCTGGGCCACTCCTCGATGGACATGGTGCAGGCCAGGCAGGCGTTCAAGGACCTGGGCTTCGATTCGCTGACCGCCGTCGAACTGCGCAACCAGCTGAACGCGGCGACAAAGCTGCGGCTGCCCGCCACCTTGGTGTTCGACTACCCCACTCCGGTCGCGCTGGCCGAGTTCTTGCGGGGTGAGCTGACCGGGGCGGAGGCGGAGACCGATGTGCCGGTGGCCGCTGTGTCTGCTGTGGCGGTGGACGAGCCGCTGGCGATCGTCGGTATGGCGTGCCGTTTCCCGGGTGGTGCGGGCAGTCCGGAGGAGTTCTGGGACCTGCTGGCTTCCGGCGGGGACGCGGTGGGCGGTTTCCCGACCGACCGCGGCTGGGACCTGGAGGGCTTCTACGACCCGGACCGGGAGAGCGAGGGAACCTCGTACACCCAGTCGGGCGCGTTCCTGCGGGACGCGGCGGAGTTCGACGCCGGCTTCTTCGGGATCAGCCCGCGCGAGGCGCTGGCCATGGACCCGCAGCAGCGGCTGCTGCTCCAGACGTCGTGGGAGGCGCTGGAGCGGGCCGGGATCGACCCGCAGTCGCTGCGGGGCAGCGCGACCGGCGTGTTCGCGGGCGGCTTCGGCTCGGGCTACGCCATCGGAATGGCGCTGACGGGCCAGGACGGGGCCGGTGTCGAGGGACACCTGATGACCGGCAACTCGACCAGCGTGCTGTCCGGCCGTATCTCCTACGTGCTGGGTCTTGAGGGCCCGGCGGTGACGGTGGACACGGCGTGTTCGTCGTCGCTGGTGGCGCTGCACCTGGCCGTCCAGGCGGTGCGTTCGGGCGAGTGCTCGCTCGCGCTGGCCGGCGGTGTCACGGTCATGGCCACACCGTTCTCCTTCGTGGAGTTCTCGCGGCAGCAGGGCCTGTCCGTGGACGGCCGCTGCCGTGCGTTCTCCGAGGAAGCGAACGGCACCGGCTGGGCCGAGGGCGCGGGCATGCTCGTCGTGGAGCGCCTCTCCGACGCGCAGCGGCTCGGCCACAAGGTGCTGGCGGTCGTACGCGGCAGCGCCATCAACCAGGACGGTGCGTCCAACGGCCTTTCGGCGCCCAACGGCCCGTCCCAGCAGCGCGTGATCCGCGCTGCCTTGGCCAGCGGGCAGTTGTCCGCCGCCGATGTGGATGTGGTGGAGGCGCACGGTACGGGCACCACGCTGGGCGACCCGATCGAGGCGCAGGCGCTCCTTGCCACGTACGGCCAGGAGCGCGCCGAGCAGCGGCCGTTGTGGCTGGGCTCGGTGAAGTCCAACATCGGCCACACCCAGGCCGCGGCCGGTGTCGCGGGCGTGATCAAGATGGTGCTCGCCCTCCAACACGAGCAGCTTCCGCAGACCCTGCACGCCGACGAGCCGTCCTCGCACGTGGACTGGACGGCGGGCGAGGTGCGGCTGCTGAACGAGCAGGTGCCGTGGCCGTCCGACGGTCGGGTGCGCCGCGCCGGCATCTCCGCGTTCGGCATCAGTGGCACCAACGCCCACGTCATCGTGGAGGAGGCCCCTGCTCCTGCCGAGGCTCCCGCTGAGGGCGAGGGGGCCGGTGCGCCGGAGACCACGGCGGTCGTCAAGGCCGGTGCGGTCGGTGCGTGGCTGGTGTCGGGCCGCTCCGCGGCCGGTCTGGTGGCACAGGCGGGGCGGCTGCGCGAATGGGTCGTGACACGGCCCGAGTTGGATCCGGTGGATGTGGGCTGGTCGTTGGCGACGACGCGGTCGGTGTTCGAGCACCGGGCGGTGGTTCTGGGCGGTGACCGCGACGAACTGGTGGCCGGTCTGGAGAACCTGGCCGTCGGCGCGACGGCGGGCTCGCTGGTCTCCGGCGTGGCCCCGTCGGACGCCCGGGTGGGCCTGGTCTTCGCGGGTCAGGGTTCGCAGTGGCTGGGTATGGGGCGTGGCCTGTACGAGGGCAGCCCGGTGTTCGCGGAGACGTTTGACCGGGTGTGCGGGCTTCTGGAGCTGGAGTTGGGAGTCTCCGTACGGGATGTCGTGCTGGGTGCGGATGGTGTCGATGAGGGTCTGACGGATCAGACGTTGTATGCGCAGGCGGGTCTGTTTGCCTTCGAGGTGGCTTTGGCTGCGGTGCTGGAGGCGGCCGGTGTGGTTGCCGATGCGGTGGTGGGTCATTCCGTGGGTGAGGTGGCGGCGGCGTATGTGGCTGGTGTGCTGTCGTTGCCGGATGCCTGTCGTCTGGTGGCGGCGCGGGCGCGGTTGATGCAGGCGTTGCCCGGTGGTGGTGCGATGGCGGCGGTCAACGCGTCCGAGGCGGATGTGCTGGCCGCGCTGGCAGAGACCTCCGCGGTGTCCAT